>NZ_VRVD01001070.1:0-948 GCF_008040015.1 Methylobacterium sp. WL18
GCGCATGGACCTCGCCCGCCGCCTCGAGGCGCGCGTCGAGGATATGGCGGCGCCGTCCGCCGCCGTGTCCGAGCTGCAGCGCGAGACCGTGCGTCTGCGCGAGGCGATCAATCAGCTGGCCACCAGCCGCGATGTCGGGGCGCTGGAGCAGGCCGTGACCTCGCTCGCCCACGGCATCGAGCGGGCGCAGGTCGGCACCGACCTCGCCGCGATCGCGGCGCCGGTCGAGCAGGTCCGGGCGCAGGTCGAGCGCCTGGCCGAGGAGGTCGCCGAGAACGTCCACACCCGCGTGGCCGACGACGTGCGCCGCTTGGCCGAGCGCCTCGACAGCGTCGCGGCGGCCGGCCAAGCCGGTTCGGACAACCATACTCTGGCCGGTCTGTTCGCGGAACTCGAAGAGATCCGCCGCCTGATCGGCGCCCTGGCCGGCCCGGAGCGGATCCAGAGTCTCGCCAACAGCCTTCAGGCCGTGAGCGCCCAGATCGCGCAGCTGCAGCGCATGGGGAGCGACGCCAGCCTGCGCCCGCTGCTGGAGGAGATCCGCAGCGACGTCCGCACGGGCGCCCCGGCTGCCATCGCCGAGCAGATCCAGACGCTGGCCGACAAGGTCGACGGCCTCTACACCCGCGACCAGCGCTACGACCGCGCCGAAGCGTCCGAGTCGGCTCAGGCCGGCGACATGGCCTCGATCCACGCGATGCTGCGCAGCCTCGCCGAGAAGGTCGATCAGGTCGGCAGCCGCCCGGAGAACGAGGGCCTCGACGCCCTGGAGAAGCAGGTCGTCTCGCTCGCGGGCCGGCTCGATGCCCCCCGCAGCGGCGACCCGGCCCTGGCCGGCCTCGAGCGCACCATGGACGACCTGCTGCAGCAGGTCGCGGCCCTGCGCGAATCGGCGCCGAGCGAGGCCGTCGTCGAGCGCGCCGCGCGCAACGCCGTGGCCCAGACCCT
>NZ_VRVD01001071.1:0-943 GCF_008040015.1 Methylobacterium sp. WL18
TGACCACCGTCACCTCGGCGCCCGGCGCGTCGGCGGCGGCATCGGGCGCGCGCTCCAGGGGCTCGTCGGAGACGAACTTCATCGGGTCGAACCGCGGCAGGTCGCCTGCATAGACGCCCGTGGTCATCGACAGGGGGGCGGTGATCCGTACGAAGGCCTTGGCCTTGATGATCTCGCGGTCCCCCAGTCGGACGGTCACGGGCGCGCGGAAACTCTGCTTGGCAGAGGCGATCATCAGGTTGCGCACCAGCCGGTCACCCTTGCGGGCGATGTTGGCGCCGCTCTCGCTCGGCTGCGGGCGCGCCATGATGGTGGCCTTCTCGGGGATCGCCGCGAAGGAGACGTCACCCTGGAGGGATACGTGCAGGGCGGCGGCGATCAGGCCGGCGCCGGTGAGGCCGGTCAGCGTGCTGGCGCAGAGCCAGCGCAGATTGACCGCGCGCCGGTCGATCTGGGTCGCGTCGGCGCCGAGGAGATCGAGGGGGGCCTGGACGCCGCGCCCGACGCCCGGGGCGAGGGCGGCCACGTCGCCGATCTTGAGTCGCTCGCGCTTCACTCGAAGGCCCCGGATAGACGACGGCGCATAGGCCTCCCGCCAGCCTGATGATCCACGGCCGGGCCGATCGCCATGCCGCCCGCACCATTCATGTACGGGCCGCTCATCTCGGAGCGTAGCATGTCCAGATTGAGGCGTCGCGCGCTCACAGCCCGGACGGCCAGACAGCTCCTTCTAAGAGGTTTGGGGCGCCGGAGCAGGGGAGGGGGGTTGGGCCGACGCTCAAAAACTCACGGACCGGTGTTGACGGCCGGGATTGTGCTGCGTATACACCGCTCATCGGCGCCGGCCGCGGAAGTGGCCCGGGCGCTGAGGCATCTTCTGACAGTTCAGCGGGATTGGCCGGCTTAAGCGCCGGGCGATCGCCTGTCTGTCTCTGGTGGGTGG
>NZ_VRVD01001072.1:0-937 GCF_008040015.1 Methylobacterium sp. WL18
TGGCGGCCGTGGCCGAGGGCGCCTCCTTCCATCGAGCGGCGGCCCGGTTCGGTGTAAGCGTGTCGAGTGCCAGCCGCTGGTCGGAGCGGTTCGCGCAGGAAGGCCACGTCGCGCCCAAGCCGACGCGCGGCGACGATCGTCTTCCGGCCATCGAGGGGCAGGCCGATCGGATCCTCTCCACCTACGAAGCCTGGCCCGAGATCTTCCTGCGCGAGTTGCGCGACGCCCTGGCCGCGCAGGGCCTGCAGACCAGCACGAGCGGCCTGTCGCGCTTCTTCGCCCGCCACGGCATCACCCGCAAAAAGGGGCTCTCTATGCGGCTGAGCAGGAGCGGGCCGACGTAAGGGAGGCCCGCCAAGCCTGGTTCGAGGCCCTGCCCGACCTCGACCCGGACACGCTGGTCTTCCTCGACGAGACCGCGGCCGCCACCAACATGGCCCGCCGTTACGGACGCGCCCCGTGCGGTGAGCGGTGCCGGCTCCTCGTGCCGCAGGGCCACTACAAAACTACCACCGTCACAGCCGCCCTGCGCAGCACCGGCCTGTGCGCGCTCAGTCTCGTCGATGGCGCCACCAACGGCGCCCGCTTCCGCAGCTACGTCGCCGACAGCCTCGTCCCGGTGCTGCGACCCGGGGACACCGTCATCCTCGACAACCTGCAAGCTCACAAGGTCGCCGGCGTGCGCGAAGCTATCGAGGCGGTGGGGGCGCGGGTCCTATACCTTCCGCCCTACAGTCCCGAGTTCAATCCGATCGAGCAGATCTTCGCCAAGCTCAAGCACCTGCTGCGAACCGCAACCGCCCGCACCGTGCCCGACCTCTGGGCTGCTATCCGCGAGGCCTTCACCCGCTTCACCCCAGACGAATGCCGCAACTGCATCACCGCCGCCGGATACGAGGACGACTTGGCCGTCGCTACATAAGTGGGAACAGCTCTA
>NZ_VRVD01001073.1:0-930 GCF_008040015.1 Methylobacterium sp. WL18
CATCGCCGGCCAGTTCGGCGATGCGGCGGTCGTCCTCCTCCAGCAGGCGGCGGCGGACGAAGCCGCGCACCCGCAGCGCCAGAACCTCGGCATCGGTCTTCGAGACCACGTCGTCGGCGCCGGCCGCGAAGGCCTCGACCAGAAAGTCCTTGGCCGGGTCGCTGCCGGCGATGCCGACGAGGTGGAAGCCGGCCCCGGCGGCCTGCCCGGAGCGGCGCTGGCTGATCGCCCGGCAGAGGGTGAGGCCGTCATAGGCGTGGCCGAGCAGGTCGACGGTCACGCAGTCGAACGCATCCTCGCCGACCCCGTTGAGCGCATCGAGGGCGGCCTCCGGCCCGTCGGCGGTGGCGACGTGGTGGCCCTCCTGCCCGAGCAGGCCTGCCAGGAAGGTCCGGTAGGTCAGGCTGCCGTCGATCACCAGGATCCGTCCGCGCCGGAACGCGGCGGCGCCCGGCCCCTCGCCCTCGGCGGAGGGCCGGCGCTCGCGCAGCAGGGCGCGGATGCGCAGGATCATCAGGTCGCGGTCGGCGGATTTCGGTAGGTAGGCGTCGGCGCCGCTCTCCAGGCCCTTGCGCTCGCCGCCACCGCCGCCGGTGAGCATCAGCACCGGCAGAGCCCGGGTGCGCAGGGACAGGCGCATCTGGCGGATCAGCTCGTCGCCGTCCATGCCGGGCAGGTGATAATCGGCCACCACGAGGTCGGGCTGAGTGCGGTTGAGATGGTCGAGGGCGGCCTCGGCCGAGGGGCAGCGCTCCACCGCGAAGCCGTTCGCCTCAAGCAGGAGGCGCAGTTCCAGGGCCTGCGTCTCCGAATCCTCCACCAGCAGGATCCGGGCGGGCCCATCCTGGGCGCCGGCCTCGCTCCGGCTCACGGCCGCGCCCCGGGATCGGCAAGCCGCAGGACGTGGTCGCCGATGCGGTCGAGGGGCAG
>NZ_VRVD01001074.1:0-929 GCF_008040015.1 Methylobacterium sp. WL18
GCGCCATGCTGGCATCCTGCGGGCTCGTGCTCGCCCTCGGGGATTCCCGAGGCGGCGAACCGCGCGTCGAGGTCGCGATCACGGTGCGCGAGCCGGTCTCCCGGCCTCTGGCCGCCCCGGTCGCGACCGCCCCGGAACCGCAGGGCGTGGTAGTGGTCAACGTGGGCGGCGCACAGCAGCGCACCGCCGAGGAGATCGAGACCGCGTCGGGCGTCACGGTGGTGCGACCGCCGGGGTCCAGCCCGAGCGAGGCCGTGGTGATCCGCGTGCCGCCGCCGAGCGCGCCCCGGCTCGCCCCGGCGCCGGATGCACGCATCAGTGAGCAGGGCCGCCACGGCACGATGCCGAAGGTCGGCGAAGGCCGGATTCGCGCCCTCGACGTCTATGCCCGGATCGAGGAGCCCGGCACCGGGCCCCGCATCGCGATCCTGATCACGGGCCTCGGCGTCGGACAGGCGGCGACCGCGGGCGCCACCGTGCGCCTGCCGCCCGCCGTGAGCCTCGCGTTCCTGCCCTATGGCGGAGAGGCGGAGCGCGCCGCCGCCCGGGCGCGGGATGCCGGCCACGAGGTCTTCCTCCAATTGCCCATGGAGCCGTTCGACTATCCCGACAGCGATCCCGGGCCCCAGACGCTGCTCACCGCCCTCAAGGGCGTCGAGAACGCCGACCGCCTCGCCTGGTCGCTGGCCCGCTTCCCCGGCTATGTCGGCGTGGCGAACTACATGGGCACGAAGATGATGGCCGACCCGGCCTTCGATCCGATCCTGCGCGAGATCGGTGCCCGCGGCCTCGGCTTCCTCGACGACGGGACCGGGCCGAAGCCGACCTTCGCCAACAAGAGCCGCACCCCGGTCGCCCGGGCGGAGATCGTCCTCGACGCTGTGCCGCGGGCCGACGCCATCGATGCGGCGCTCGGCCAGGCCGAGGCG
>NZ_VRVD01001075.1:0-922 GCF_008040015.1 Methylobacterium sp. WL18
CTGCACCGCGTCGGCCAGGCGCCGGTAGGCGACGGTCCCGGGCAGGCTTACGGGATCGAGGAACCCCGAGAAGGTCGGGTTCGGCTCGGCATGGCCCAGCAGCAGCCAGCCGTCCGGCCGGAGCCTGCGCCCGAGGCCGCGCACCACCGCGGCCACCGTCTCGGCCTCGAAATAGATCAGCACGTTGCGGCAGAGGATCAGGTCGTACCCCTCGCCCGGCGGGGTCTTGGGCTCGATGAGGCTCAGGAGGTTGCCGCGCTCGAACCGCACCAGCGCGCGGAATTCCGGCCGCAGGGCGTAGCCGCCCTCGCGGCGGATCCCGGGGGCGGGGGGCAGGCGCGTGAAATAGCGCAGCCGCTCCTCCGGCGGCATGGTGCGCAACGCCCAGCGCCCGTACTCGGCGGCCCGGGCGGTCGCCAGCGCCTCGACGCTGATATCGGTGCCGAGGATCGCGATCCGCCAGTCGGGCAGGGCGTCCCCCAGGGCCTCGCGGACCAGGATCGCCAGGGAATAGGGCTCGGCACCGGTCGAGCAGCCGGCGCTCCAGATCCGGAGGGTGCGGTCGAGGCTGCGGGCCGCGATCAGCGCCGGCAGGATCGTCTGGCGCAGGGCCTGGAACTGCTCGGCGTAGCGGAAGAAGAAGGTCTCGCCGACGGTGATCTCGGCCTCCAGGCAGGCCCATTCCGCCTCGCCCCGGGAGCGGTCGGCCAGCAGGGCGCCGTAGGCGGCGCAGTCGGCGATGGCGGTGGCCCGGAAGCGCCGGCGCAGGCGCTCGATCAGGAGTTCGTCCTTGTCGATGTAATAATGGTGGCCCGTGCGGGCGATGATGCGCGCCTTCAGGGCAGCGTAGGCGGGGTCGTCGCCCGGATCGGGGCGGGGCGGAACGTGGCGCGCCATCGTGGGATCAGGCGGAGGGCGGCAG
>NZ_VRVD01001076.1:0-921 GCF_008040015.1 Methylobacterium sp. WL18
GCTCGACCCGCCGCTGGTGGCCGCGATCGCGGCGTTCCAGGGCCGCCACGGCCTGCCCGACAGCGGCATCCTGGGCCGGCTCACGATCAACGCCCTGAACGTGCCGGCCGCCACCCGGCAGCGCCAGCTCGCGGCCTCGGCGGCTCGGCTGATGGGCTCGAAATTCCCGTTCGGCGAGCGCTACGTCGTGGTCAACGTGCCCTCGGCCATCGTCGAGGCGGTGGAGAACGGCGTGGTGGCGCGCCGCTACGTCGCGGTGGTCGGCTCCCCCGACAAGGCGACACCCACGGTGGAGACCCGGGTCACCGACATCAACTTCAACCCGACCTGGACGGTGCCGGCCTCGGTGGTGAAGAACGAGATCATCCCGCAGATGCGCAAGAACCCGGGCTACCTCGCCCGGAACCACATCCGCATCCTCGGCCCCGCCGGCGAGGTCGACCCGACCAAGATCGACTGGGCGGGCAACAAGGCCGCGGCCTACACGCTGCGCCAGGATTCCGGCTTCGACAATTCGCTCGGCCAGGTGCGGATCGACATGCCGAACCGCTTTGCCGTCTACATGCACGACACGCCGGCCAAGTCCCTGTTCGCCGCCAACGTGCGCTTCCACAGCCACGGCTGCGTCCGGGTCGGGCAGGTGAAGGAGCTGGTCGGCTGGCTGCTGCAGGGCACCGACGGCCCCAACGGGCCCGGCACGAGCTGGGGCCCGATCGAGATCGAGACCGGCATCGCCGACGGGGAGCGCCGCGACATCAAGCTGGTCAAGCCGGTGCCGGTGACGTTCGTCTACCTGACGGGCTACGCCACCCCGGACGGGACGGCGCATTTTCGCGACGACATCTATAATCTCGACACGCCGCCCCCGGCACCGGAGCCCGCCGCCACCGGGGCGATCGCACCGGCCGGCGCCGTGCAGCC
>NZ_VRVD01001077.1:0-920 GCF_008040015.1 Methylobacterium sp. WL18
GGCCGGTCTCGATGCCGGCGAGCGTCGCGATCGCGGCCCGGACCGAGGCCGGGTTGGCGTTGTAGCTCTCGTCGACCAGGTAGGCGGTGCCGCCGTCGATCTCGAGGGCGGTGCGCTCGCCGCGCCCGACCGGCGGACTCAAACCCGCCAGCGCCAGGGCCGCCTCGGCGAGATCGGCCCCCAGCGCGTGGACCACCGCCATCACGCCCAGCGAGTTCAGCGCCGCATGCCGCCCGGCGGTGCCCAGCTTGTAAGTGACGGGCTGCCCCATCACGACGGCGTCGACCACCGACAGGTCGGGGCGCAGCACGATTTTCTGCGCCCGCACGTCGGCTTCCGGATGCTCGCCGAAGCTGACGATCCGGCCGGCCCGCGACGCACTCGCATGGGCGACCAGGCGGTCGTAATGCGCGCTGTCCCGGTTGATGATCGCCACGCCGCCGGGTTCCACGCCGGAGAAGATCTCGCCCTTGGCGTCCGCGATGGCCGAGACCGAGGCGAAATGCTCGACATGCACCGGCTCGACCGTGGTGATCAGCGCGATGTCGGGCCGGACCTGCGCGGTCAGCGGCACGATCTCGGCCGGGTGGTTCATGCCGATCTCGAACACGCCGTAGCGCGTGGTGCGCGGCATCCGGGCGAGCGTCAGGGGCACGCCCCAATGGTTGTTGTAGGAGGCCGCCGAGGCGTGGGTGTCGCCCTGCCCGGCCAGGACGTGGCGCAGGGCCTCCTTGGTCCCGGTCTTGCCGACCGAGCCGGTCACCGCCACGATCTGTGCGTCGGTGCGCGCCCGGGCGGCTTCGCCCAGGCGGGTCATCGCGGTCAGGACCGGGTCGGCCCCTGAATCCGGGACCGCCAGCACGGGGCCGTGGGCGGCCAGATCCTCGGCGCGGGCCTCGCTGACCACGGCCCCGTGCTGG
>NZ_VRVD01001078.1:0-915 GCF_008040015.1 Methylobacterium sp. WL18
GCGCCCGCGGGCGGCCGACCACGAACTGCACCAGCACGGCATCGCCGACATACTTGTCCACCAGGCCGCCCTGCTCGGCCACCGCGGCCTGGGCGGCCGCCCGGACGGCGAGCAAGGCGGTCACCATCGCCTCGGGCGGATGCTCCCGGCTCAAGCTGGAGAAGCCGCGGATGTCGAGCACCATCAGGCAGGCATGGCGCCGGTGGATGCCCATGGCGGCGTTGGCGTCCTCGGCGGCGAGGTCGAGGGCGACCGTGTCGGGCACGAAGCGCGCGAGCTGGGCGCGCTCGTGCTCCATGCGCAGGGCCCGGGTGACCGCTTCGCGCAGGCGGGTCATGCCGTCCACCACGAGCAGCCCGGCCGCCACGAAGGTGGCGAGCCCGGTGACCTGCGCGGTCGGGAAGGAATCCGGCCCCGGAAACAGGCCGGGATCAACCAGCCCGACCAGGAAGGCCGCGCTCCAGCACGCCGTCACCACCCCGCAGAACAGCATGGTCTGGGCCACCCGCATGCTCAGGCCGGTCTGGAGCAGGAGCAGAAAGGCCGGCAGGCGGCTCACCGCGTCGGCGCCGAGGCCGGCCCCGCCGCCGGCCAGCATGTGCTCGATGATCACGTAGACGGCGAGCCCGGCATTGAGCAGCGTCCCGGCCCAGCTGTAGGCCGCCGCGGCGGGGCCGCCGCCCCGCTCCCCGAGCCCGAACCAGATCGTGCCGACGCCGTAGAGGCCGAGGATGAACCAGTGGCTGAAGGCGTGCAGCGAGCCGTCATAGGCCTGCGCCGCCATCAGCAGCACCAGCACGATCACGATCCGCAGCCCGAGCAGTCGCAGGCCGCCGCCCGCCTGCATGGCGCGCAGGACCGCGGCGTCGTCCTGGGCCGCCTCCGCCTTGCGCGCGGAGAGGTCCCGGGCGGGCC
>NZ_VRVD01001079.1:0-914 GCF_008040015.1 Methylobacterium sp. WL18
CCCTGGTGGTGCTCAACATCCGGCTGCCCCGGACCCTGCTGGGGCTGATGATCGGCGCGGGGCTCGCGGTCTCGGGGGCGCTGATGCAGGGGCTGTTCCGCAACCCGCTGGCCGACCCAGCGCTGGTCGGGGTCTCGTCGGGGGCGGGCTTGGCCGCCGCCTGCATCATCGTGCTGGGCGACCGGCTGCTCGCCCATTTCGGCCTGCCGGGGCCGCTGCCCTATCTGGTCCTGCCGGCAGGCGCCTTCGTGGGGGGCCTGGGCGCGACCCTGATCCTGTACGGGCTGGCGACGCGCTCCGGGCGCACCGCGGTGGCGACGATGCTGCTCGCCGGCATCGCCCTGGGGGCGCTGAGCGGCGCGCTCACCGGCCTGCTGACCTATGCCAGCGACGACCGGCAGCTCCGCGACCTCACCTTCTGGTCGTTGGGAAGCCTCGGTGGCGCCACCTGGGGCAAGGTCGCGGCCTCGGCGCCGCTGATCCTGCCGGTGCTGCTCGCCGTGCCGTTCCTGGGCCGCGGCCTCAACGCGCTGGTGCTCGGGGAGGCGGAGGCGTTCCATCTCGGGATCCCGGTGGAGCGGTTGAAGCGCGCCTGCATCGTTCTGGTCGCCGTCGCGGTCGGCGCCAGCGTGGCGGGCGCCGGAGTGATCGGCTTCGTGGGCTTGGTGGTGCCGCACGCCCTGCGGTTGGCGATCGGCCCCGAGCACCGCCTGCTGCTCCCGGCCTCGGCGCTGCTCGGCGGCGCGTTCCTGGTGCTGGCCGACGTCGTCGCCCGGCTGGTGGCGGCCCCGGCCGAGCTCCCGATCGGGATCGTCACCGCCCTGGTCGGCGCACCGGTGTTCCTGTGGCTGCTGCTCGGCCGGCCACCGTGACGGTGAGGTCGCGGGCGGAGAGCAGGGCCGGCTCCCTGCAGG
>NZ_VRVD01000107.1:0-10706 GCF_008040015.1 Methylobacterium sp. WL18
TCCGGGCGGCCGTGACCGACCCGGCCACCCGGACGCGGCTGCTGCGCCTCTGCCTGCTGACCAAGGCGCTCTACGAAGTCGATTACGAGGCCAACAACCGGCCGGACTGGATCGAAATCCCCGCCCGGGGGGTTCTCACCATTCTGGACACGGACGGCCACGAGCCCGGAGAAACTGTATGACGGCGACCGACGAGACCTTCGCACCGCGGATCGACCCGGAAGCGGCGAGCGCGCGGAACGCGGACGTCCCGAACGCCGGAGCCGCCTCGGCGCAGGCGGGCCCCCGTTCGGGCACCCCTTCGGGCGTCCATCCGGACGCGATCGCCGCGCTGATGTCCGCCAACCACGGCGACCCGTTCTCCGTGCTCGGCCCCCACCGGGTCGGCCCGAACGCCTGGGAGGTCCGCGCCGTCCTGCCCGAGGCACGCTCCGCCGCCCTGGTGACGAGCGAACGCACCGTGCCGTTCGAGAAGCGGCACCCGGACGGGTTCTACGTCGCCCGGGTCGAGGGCGAGGGACGGCCGCTCTACGAGATCGAGGTCGAGTTCTGGGACGGGACCAAGCGGCGCCGCTTCGACCCCTACGGCTTCGGCTCCTCGATCGAGCCCTACGACGTCGCGACCCTGCGGGAGGTCGGCACCAACCTGGTCTACCGGATGCTCGGCGCCCAGTCGGGGCAGCTCGACGGCATCGACGGCTTCCGCTTCGCCGTGTGGGCGCCCAACGCCCGCAAGGTCAGCGTCGTCGGCGACTTCAACGACTGGGACGGGCGGCGCCACCCGATGCGCCTCTGGCAGGAAGGCGGGATCTGGGAGGTGTTCGTGCCCGGCCTCAAGGCCGGCGAGCGCTACAAGTTCGAGATCCGCGGCCCGGACGGCGCCCTGATCCCGCTCAAGGCCGACCCGGTCGCCTTCGCGGCGCAGCACCCGCCGGAGACGGCCTCGGTCACCCACGGGACGGGCGAGTTCGACTGGCGCGACGCCGGCTGGATGACGACCCGCGGCGCCAAGGATCCGCGCCACGCCGCGATCTCGATCTACGAGGTCCACCTCGGCTCCTGGGCGCGGGTGCCCGAGGAGGGCAACCGCTACCTCACCTACAAGGAGCTGGGCGAGCGGCTGATCCCCTACGTCAAGGATATGGGCTTCACCCATATCGAGATGCTGCCGATCACCGAGTTCCCGTTCGACGGGTCCTGGGGCTACCAGCCGGTCTCGCTGTTCGCCCCGACCAGCCGCTTCGGCACGCCCGAGGATTTCGCGGCCTTCGTGGACACAGCCCACGAGGCCGGCATCGGCGTGATGCTCGACTGGGTGCCCGGCCACTTCCCGCTGGACGCGCACGGGCTCGGCCTGTTCGACGGCACGCACCTCTACGAGCACGCCGACCCGCGCCAGGGCTTCCACCAGGATTGGGGCACCTACATCTACAATTTCGGCCGGACCGAGGTCGCGACCTTCCTGGCCGCCAACGCCCGGTTCTGGCTGGAGCACTACCACCTCGACGGCCTGCGGGTGGATGCCGTGGCCTCGATGCTCTACCTCGACTATTCGCGCCGGCAGGGCGAGTGGATCCCGAACCGCTACGGCGGCAACGAGAACCTCGACGCTATCGACTTCCTGCGCAAGACCAACGAGGCGACCTACAGCCACGCCCCCGGCACCATCACGGTGGCGGAGGAATCGACCTCCTGGCCGGGGGTCTCGCACCCGACCTACACGGGCGGCCTCGGCTTCGGCTTCAAGTGGAACATGGGCTGGATGCACGACACGTTGAAATACGTGTCGGAGGATCCGATCCACCGCCGCTACCACCACCACAACCTGACCTTCGGGCTGCTCTACGCCTTCTCGGAGAACTTCATCCTGCCGCTCTCCCACGACGAGGTCGTGCACGGGAAGGGCTCGCTGCTCGGCAAGATGCCGGGCGACCGCTGGCAGAAATTCGCGAACCTGCGCGCCTATTTCGGCTTCATGTGGGGGCATCCCGGCAAGAAGCTGCTGTTCATGGGCGGCGAGTTCGGCCAGGAGCGGGAGTGGAACCACGACATCAGCCTGGACTGGCACCTGCTCGACGACCCCCTGCACAAGGGCGTCAAGGACGTGGTGCGGGACCTCAACCGGCTCTACGTCTCGACCCCGGCCCTCCACACCCGGGACGTCGAGGCGACCGGGTTCCAGTGGCTGGTGGCCGACGACCAGGACAACAGCGTCATCGCCTGGGCCCGCAAGGGCGCCAAGCCGGGCGAGGTCGCGATCGTGGTGTCGAACTTCACCCCGATCCCCCGGGAGGGCTACCGGGTCGGCGTTCCGGAGGCGGGTTTTTACAGGGAGGCGTTCAACTCGGACGCGGGCGTCTACGGCGGCTCGAACCTCGGCAACAACGGCGGCGGCCACACCGACGGCCAGGCGAGCCACGGCCAGGCCCAATCCCTGTCGCTGACCCTGCCGCCGCTGGCCACGATGATTTTTTTGCTGGAGCGGTGACGTAAATCCCTCCCCCCTCTGCGGGGGAGGGTGGCCCCTGCGTCAGCAGGGGTCGGGAGAGGGGAGCGCCGTTTCCGGAAAGCGCGCGACAGGCGTGAGATCCTGAACCGTCGAGCTGCCCCTCTCCCGACCCGGCCTGACGGCCCGCCCTCTCCCGCAGAGGGGGGAGGGAACGCGTGTCAGGTCGGGACTGGATGATCCTGCCGCGCCGGGAATAGATTCGGAGCCTGCCGAAGCGCCAGCCCTACGCGGCGCGCCAGCGCAGCGCCGGGCTGTTGCCCATCGCACGGGCGTAGAGGCCGGCATAGCTGTCGGCGGCCTGGTCCCAGCCGAACCGGGCGGCCATGGCACGTCGGCGCATGGCGTTGAGGCGCTTCTTCTGGCCGAACGCCTCGAAGGCCCGGCGGACCGCCGCCCCGAAGGAAGGGGCGGAGGCCTCCGCGAAGGTGAAGCCGGTCACCCCGTCCTCCACCGTGTCGGCCAGCCCCCCGGTGCGGTGCACGATCGGCAGCGAGCCGAAGCGCTGGGCGTACATCTGGGCGAGCCCGCACGGCTCGAACCGCGAGGGCATCAGCAGGAAGTCGCTGCCGGCGAACATCCGCCGTGCCTGGGCCTCCTCGAAGCCGACATGCACGCCGACCGCGTCCGGGTGGCGCTTGGACAGGCCGCGCAGGGCCTGCTCGAACCGGCCCTCGCCCTGGCCGATCACCACGAGCTGTCCGCCCTCGGCCACGATCGCCTCGGCCGCCTGCAGGCTCAGGTCGATGCCCTTCTGGTGCACCAGGCGCGAGACGATGGCGAAGAGCGGCCCGCGGGAGACCGCGAGCCCGAATTGCTGGCGCACCGCCTCGGCGTTGGCGCGCTTGCCCTTCCAGTCGTCGACCTCGAACCGGGTGGCGAGGTGCTGGTCGGTGCTCGGGTCCCAGGTCTCGTCGATGCCGTTGAGGATGCCGGCGAGGCGGCCCTGGCCGGCGCGGGTGCGCAGCAGCCCGTCGAGGCCGCAGCCCATCTCGGGGGTCTGGATCTCCCGAGCGTAGGTCTCGCTCACCGTGGTGACCTGCGAGGCGTAGAAGATGCCGGCCTTGAGGAACGACAGCTGGCCGTAGAATTCCGCGCCGTCGACCTGGAAGGCCGAGTCCGGCACGCCGAGGCGGCCCAGGCTGTCGCGGGGGAACAGGCCCTGATAGGCGAGGTTGTGGATCGTCAGCACGCTCGGGATGCGCCGGCCGCGCCAGGCCAGGTAGGCCGGGGCCAGAGCCGCCTGCCAGTCGTTGAGATGCAGCAGGTCGGCGGCCCAGTCCGAATCGGCGCCGGCGGCGATCTCCGCGGCCGCGAGGCTCAGGCGGGCGAAGCGCAGGTCGTTGTCGCCGAAATCGCCGTTCGCGTCGCCGTAGGGCGTGCCGTCGCGCTCGTACAGGTCGGGGGCCAGCAGGACGTAGATGCGCAGGCCGTCGGCGGCCTCGACCAGGCCGAGGTCGCAGGGGGGCACGCCCGCGAAGCCCTCGAGCCGGGCGACCACCGGGATGTCGGGGAACGCGGCCCGGACCTGGCGGTAGCCGGGGATCAGGACGCGGATGTCGTAATGCGGCACCAGGGCCCGGGGCAGGGCGGCCGAGACCTCGCCGAGGCCGCCGGTCTTCACGAAGTCGGCCATCTCCGGGGTGGCGTACAGGATGCGGCGGCGCAGCGAGGCCGGCCAGGCCGGGTTGGTGAACGGCACTGCGGCACCGCCGCCTTCGCCGAAGGCCTCATCGGCGAGGGAGCCACCGCGGAGCGCATCGTGCATGGGCATCGATCCCGGCCGGGCGGAAGGCCCCGGTCTGGCAGAGGATCGGGCAGACACGGCTGTCACGGCCTCAACCATGTCCAATGCTCCTCCGTCGCACCCGTTCCGCTGCGACGCACAATTTAGGCCAGCGTCAGCCTTAAGCTTCGGTTACAGATTTCGCCATGGCGCGATGTCCGTGCTGCACTGCGACAAGAGATGGCAGGGGCGGGCTCAGGAGCGGCGCAGGATCACCCCCTCGTCGGGCCCGAGCGTCAGGGTCTCGCGGGCGCGCGCCCCCGCCCGGCCGGCCAGCGTCGAGAGCAGCACCGTCCAGTCGCCCTCGGGCAGGGACAGGCTGTGCGGATCGCCGCCGAAGTTCAGGATCACGCGCAGGCACGCGTCGTCGGCGCAGCGCTCGTAGGCGAGCACATCCCCGGCCTCGACCGGCAGGCCCCGGTAGTCGCCCACGCAGAGCGCCGGGTGGTCGCGCCGCAGCGCCAGGAGCCGCCGGTGCAGGGTCAGCATCGAGCCGGGATCCGAGCGTTGGGCCTCGACGTTGCGGGTGGCCCAATCCTCCGAGAGCGGCAGCCACGGCTCCGCGGCCGAGAAGCCGGCCTGCGGGGCCTCGTCCCACTGCATCGGGGTACGCTCCGGGTCGCGGCCGTGGCCGGGCTCGTTGCGCTCCCAGGGGTCCCGGGCGCGCCCCGGCGGGATCGCGACGCGGCCGAGCCCGATCTCGTCGCCGTAATAGAGGGTCGGGGTGCCGCGCAACGTCAGCAGCAGCATCGCGGCGATGCGGGCCTGGGCCTCGCCCACCCGGGCGGCGATCCGCGGCTGGTCGTGGTTGCCCAGCACCCAGTTCGGCCAGCCGCCCTCGGGGAGCGCCGCCTCGTACTGGGCCACGAGGTCGGCGACCGCGTCGGCCCGCCACGGGGTCTGGATCAGCTGGAAGTTGAAGGGCAGGTCGGCGCCGGTGAGGTCGGGGCCGTAATAGGCCACCAGCCGCTCGATCGGCAGGTAGATCTCGCCGATCAGCACCCGCTCGCCGTACCGGCGCAGCACCGCCCGCATCCCGGCGATGACGTCGAACACCTCCGGGCGGTCGGCGGAATAGACCTGGGTGAAGCGGTTGATCTCGGGCGTGCCCGGCGCGTAGTCGGGATTGGCCGGGTTGTCGCGGAATCCGGCATCCTTCATCAGGTGCCAGATCACGTCGACCCGGAACCCGTCGACCCCGCGGTCCAGCCAGAAGCGGAGCGCGTCGTGCATCGCGGCCCGCACGGCGGGGTTGCGCCAGTTCAGGTCCGGCTGCTCGGCCAGGAAGGCGTGGTAGTAGTACTGGCCGGTGGCCTCATCCAGCGTCCAGGCCGGGCCTCCGAAGTTCGACACCCAGTTGTTCGGCGGACCGCCCCCCGGGGCCGGGTCGCGCCAGATGTACCAGTCCCGCTGCGGGCTGGAGCGCGACGACCGGCTCTGCGCGAACCACGGATGCGCGATCGACGAGT
Source organism: Methylobacterium sp. WL18 (assembly GCF_008040015.1). Classification (NCBI taxonomy): domain Bacteria; kingdom Pseudomonadati; phylum Pseudomonadota; class Alphaproteobacteria; order Hyphomicrobiales; family Methylobacteriaceae; genus Methylobacterium; species Methylobacterium sp. WL18. Next base: position 5,762 of record NZ_VRVD01000107.1, read on the forward strand.
GGTTGGGCACGAAGTCGAGGATCACCTTCAGCTTGCGCCGATGGGCCTCGGCGACGAGCGCGTCGAAGTCGGCCAGCGTGCCGAACAACGGGTCGATGCCGCAGTAATCGGCGACGTCGTAGCCGAAATCCGCCATGGGCGAGGGGTAGACCGGCGAGATCCACACCGCGTCCACCCCGAGCCACGCGAGGTAGTCGAGCCGCGCCGTGATTCCCGGCAGGTCGCCGACCCCGTCGCCGTTCGTGTCCTGGAACGAGCGCGGATAGACCTGGTAGACGGTCCCGCGCTTCCACCAGACGGTCTCGGTCATGCTGCGCCTCGCGAATCCCCGGCCCAGGGTTAACCGCTGAGCCGCGCGCTGGCGACGGCGCAGATGCGCGCGACGCGGGCTGGCGGTGCCGGCCGTTGTGTCTAGAATGTCACGTAGTCGCGCCATATCTCCGGCCGCGCCGTCGCACGCCCCGGTCGGGGCGGCACCGCCACGACTTCGCCAGGAAGCCGGTCGCACAGTCGCGGCTTCGGGGCACGGATCGCCCGCCCGTTCACGCGGTGGCAATCCATCAAAAGAGATAATCCGCCCACGATAGCCCCGGCACTAGACTCCGGGGCGCTGACTTTGGGGGACCCGCACGTGCTGAACGACGTTCTCACTCCGCCCGCCCAGCGGGACGCCCTGCGCGACGACAGCGCGGCCGAGATGCCGATGGCCGCCGCCTGGACCGCGCCGCTCCTGTCGCAGACCGGTGACACCGTGGTCGACCTGCGGGAATCGATCCGCGCCAAGCTCACCTTCGCGCTCGGCCGGACCCCCGAATCCGCCCGTCCGCGCGACTGGTTCGTGGCCACCGCGATGGCCCTGCGGGAGCGGGTCGTGGCGGCCTGCATGGCCTCCGAGAAGGCCGTGCCGAACAAGCGGGTCTACTACCTCTCGCTCGAATTCCTGATCGGCCGGCTGATGTCGGACGCCATGAACAACCTCGGCCTCACCGACACGACCCGGGCGGCGCTGCGGGAACTCGGGGTCGATCTCGACGCCGTGCAGGATGCCGAGCCGGACGCCGCGCTCGGCAACGGCGGCCTCGGGCGGCTGGCCGCCTGCTTCATGGACAGCATGGCCAGCATCGGCATCCCGGCGATCGGCTACGGCATCCGGTACGATCACGGCCTGTTCCGCCAGTCCTTCGAGGACGGCTGGCAGCGCGAGGCGCCGGAGACGTGGCTCGCCGAGGGCAATCCCTGGGAGTTCGTCCGGCCCGACGCGACCTACGCGATCGGCTTCGGCGGCACCGTCACCCTGTCCTCGCCCGGCGAGGGCGTGATCCGCCGCCACTGGCAGCCGGCCGAGACCGTGCGGGCGGTCGCCCACGACATCCCGGTGGTCGGCTGGCGCGGGCGCCACGTCAACCGGCTGCGCCTGTGGAAGGCGGAGGCCGGCGAGCCGGTCGACCTCGGTCGCTTCAACGACGGCGACCATGTCGGCGCGGTGGCGGCGCGCATGCGGGCCGAGGCGATCTCCCGGGTGCTCTATCCGAGCGATTCCTCCGCCGACGGGCAGGAACTCCGCCTGCGCCAGGAATACTTCTTCACCTCGGCCTCGCTCCAGGACCTCATCGCCCGCCACGTCATGGAGCGCGGCGACGTGCGGTCCCTACCGGACCACGCCGCGATCCAGCTCAACGACACCCACCCGGCCATCGCGGTGCCGGAGCTGATGCGCATCCTGATGGAGGACCACGACCTCTCCTGGGAGGATGCGTGGCACGTCACCACCCACACGCTGAACTACACCAACCACACCCTGCTGCCCGAGGCGCTGGAGACCTGGCCGGTGGAGCTGATGGAGCGGCTGCTGCCGCGCCACATGCAGATCATCTACCTGATCAACTGGATGCATCTCGAGGAGCAGGCCAAGCACGGCCGCCAGGACGCCGCCCACCAGGACGCCGCCTACCTGGCCTCGATCTCGCTGATCGACGAGGCCCATGGCCGCCGGGTCCGGATGGGGCACCTCGCCTTCCACGGCGCCCGGCGGGTCAACGGCGTCTCGGCGCTGCACACCGACCTGATGCGGTCCACGGTGTTCGCGCCGCTCCACGCGCTGGATCCGGACAAGATCGTCAACAAGACCAACGGCATCACCTTCCGGCGCTGGCTCCACAACGCCAACCCGGGCCTCACCCGGCTCGCCGTGGAGACGGTGGGCGCGGGCGTCCTCGACGATCCCGAGCTGCTCCGGGGCCTCGAGGCCCATGCCGAGGATCCGGCCTTCGTGGCGCGCTACGCCGCCGTGCGCCGGCAGCGCAAGGAGGCGCTCGCCAAGGTCGTGGCCGAGCGCACCGGCATCGACATCGATCCGGACGCGCTGTTCGACATCCAGGTCAAGCGCATCCACGAGTACAAGCGCCAGCTCCTCAACGTCGTCGAGACGGTGGCGCTCTACCAGGCGATCAAGGCCGAGCCGCACCGGGACTGGACGCCCCGGGTCAAGATCTTCGCCGGCAAGGCGGCGCCGAGCTACGTCCGGGCCAAGCTGATCATCAAGCTCGCCTGCGACGTGGCCAAGGCGGTGAACGACGACCCGGAGGTCGCGGGCCGGCTGAAGGTGGTGTTCCTGCCGAACTACTCGGTGAGCCTCGCCGAGACGATCATCCCGGGCGCCGACCTGTCGGAGCAGATCTCCACCGCCGGCATGGAGGCCTCGGGCACCGGCAACATGAAGTTCGCCCTCAACGGCGCGCTCACGGTCGGCACGCTGGACGGGGCCAACATCGAGATCCGCGACCATGTCGGGGCGGACAACATCTTCATCTTCGGCCTCGACGCCGCCGGGGTGCAGGCGCGCGAGGCCGAGCCGGGCTACGCCGCGAAGGCGATCCAGGCCTCGCCCCGGCTGGCGGCGGCGCTGGACATGATCGCCTCCGGGCGGTTCTCGCCGGAGGAGCCGGGCCGGTTCCGGCCGCTCACCGACGACCTGCGCCAGCGCGACCAGTACCTGCTCACCGCCGACTTCGACGATTACTGGCGGGTGCAGCGCTCCATCGACGCCGCCTGGCGCGACCCGCGCGGCTGGTGGGCCAAGGCGATCCGCAACACCGCCCGGATGGCGTGGTTCTCCTCCGACCGCTCGATGCGCGAATACGCGGACGAGATCTGGCGCGTCCGCCTGGGCTGAAGAAGAAGTCCCGGTTTCGAAAGGAAGTCCTGGTTTCGAAAGGAAGTCCTGGTTTCGAAAGGTCTTGGACCTTTCGCGGGTCCAAGGCGGAGCCCTGGTGCCGGGCTCCGCCCGAAGTCGGGGCCAAGTCCTGGATGTCTTGCCCCGACACCCCGCCGGAGGGCTTCAGGCCCTTCGCTTTCAAGGTGTTCGGCCCCGTGCGCGCCGTGGGATCGGCGCTCCCGAGCGGATCACGCGCGTCCCTGTCCCGGACAGGTGAAGCGAAGCGGAACCTGATCCGGGACCCAGCACACGAAGCGCCGCGCCAGCGGCACCGGTCGATCAGGCGGACGCTGCGCGCCGTCGTGTGCTGGGTCCCGGGTCGCATTCCGCTGGCGCTGCATGCGCCCGGGAAAAGGACCGTGCAGACCGGCTCGACGCCATATCCTGGCTCTCAGCCTAACACCTTGAAAAGGTAGGGCCTCAGGCCCTCGGGAAACCCGTGAGCCGGCGCAGGTTGCGGAGAAGCCGGTGGCGGATCAGCGCCGCGCGCTCGGCGAGCCCGAGCCTGCGCCGGAAGAACACGTGCGACACCCGGCCGAGACGCGGCCCCCGGTCCGGCTCGCCCTTGCGCAGGGCGATGTCGGGCAGCGCGGAGTCCTGCGTGATCGTCAGGGAGCGCGCGGCCGGGAACAGGGCGGTGCGGTAGACCGAGCGCATGTAGTACGAGAATTCGTCGTAGGCGGTGATCGCGCGCGTCCGCCCGCGTGCCGGATCCCGGATCGTGAGCGTGCCCGCCTGCGGCCCGTAGGTCACGAGCAGGCCGATCACGCGACGCGGTCGCCCGAGCGGGATCTCGACGCGCGCGCCCTCGGGGATCTCCAGGAAGTGCAGCGGGATGCCGTTGCGGCGCAGTTCGAACCCGCATTCCAGGCCGGGGAGGGTGCGCAGCGGCAGGGATTCGAACCGGGCCGGCAAGCCCCGGAACCGGTCGACATAGGCGCGGCCGGGGGGCGGCGCCCGCATGAAGGCGTAGACCAGGGTGCCGTAGAGTTCGGCCCCGGCCGGGGCGACATGGGTCCCGTCCTTCAGCAGGTAGGTGATGTCCCCGGCCCCCGCGGCGGCCACCGGGGCGGCGATGTCGAGACAAACGATGCCGTAGAGGGCGCGGTACTCAGCGAGCAGGGCGGCGACGGGCTCGGCCGCGTAATCGACCCCGCCCTGGTGGAGGTTGAGGAAGGCCACCGGCAGGCCCCGCCGGGCGGTGGCCGCCAGGATGTCGTCCAGGTAGGCCCGCATCGTCGCGCCGTCGAAGTAGCGGACGTTGCCGGTGAACAGCTCCAGCAGGACGTGGTCGCAGGGACAGGCGTCGAGGATCTCGTCGATCAGGCAGGCGATCGAGGGCAGGGAGTGGCCGCCCCAGCCGCTGCGCAGGAAGGTGACGGGCCGCCCCTCGGCCACCGCCAGGGCGTTGGCGCGCTCGACATAGCCCGCCAGCTCCGTGACGCTGTAGCCGAGGCAGAGCACGCGGAGCATCGACGCAGACCGACTCACGGGAAATGACGGGATCCCAAAGGGCCCCCGGCTCTGTGGCGGGGTCTCGGGGCGGAGCCCTGATGGTCCGGGCGCGGTCCGCGGTCGGCCGTCGTGGTCAGTCGAGCACGATCGGGTAGCAGCGCGCGCCCACCGAGGCGGCGAGCACCTGCACGGCGCCGACGGTGGCGATGTCGCCGGCCACGTGGACGACGTCGGTGGCGCGCAGGCTCGGCAGGTGGGCGGTGAGCGGGCCGGAGC
>NZ_VRVD01001080.1:0-912 GCF_008040015.1 Methylobacterium sp. WL18
GTACGGCGCGAATCTGCTTGGACAGGCCGCGGGCCGACGCCGTGGCCGACCATCACGAAGGCGGCGAAGCCGGCGGCCAAGTAAACCCCGCGGCCCGCGGCCTGTCCAAGCAGATTCGCGCCGTACCGCATGCCGCCCGGGCGGCCACGTCCGCGCAATCGATTTACCAAGCGGACCATCTCTCGGTGGAGCCTTACTGAAAACCGCGACCTACGATTGCATCGTGGCAGGGTGCGTATGGCTTGCAACCGTATCTTCAATTTATGGTTGCAGAGATAAAGCGTCTGAGGAAACCGGAGGACTGCGTATGTCCGAGCGCGCCGAGACTGACGCCGCCCGAGGGATCCCCCTCGCGGGCGCGACGAAATCTGCAGAGGGGCGGCGACAACGCTGGGTGCAGATGCGTACGGCGCTCGCGGCCGACCGCGCCCACTGGCACCGCCGGGGCCACGGTTCGGCGCGACTGTACAGGGGCTATCACGCGGTCTGGCTCTACCGGCTCTCCCGCTATAGCCACGAGCGCGGCTGGCGCATGGCGGCCTGGCTGCTGTGGCTGGTCAACGGCTGGTGGACCGGCTCCGATATCCCGCCCTCGAGCCGGATCGCCGGGGGATTGTTCCTCCCGTATCCGTTCGGCGCGGTCATCGCGGGCGCCGTCGGGCGTGACGCCGCCTTCGGCGTGCAGGCCTCGATCGGCGGCCTGTTGAAGGAGCCCGATCAGGATATCGGCGGCGGCCCCGGCTTGCCGGTGCTGGGTGACGGCGTGGTGCTGGAGGCCGGCGCGATCGTGCTCGGCGCGGTGCGGATCGGCGATCGGGCCCGGCTCGGCCCCCGCACGACCATCCTCAAGGACGTCGAACCCGGGGAGACGGTGATGCCCCAGCCCTGGCGGGCCTTGCCGGGCCGCGGAGC
>NZ_VRVD01001081.1:0-907 GCF_008040015.1 Methylobacterium sp. WL18
CGCCAGCAGGGTCGCCACGGCGCGCGGCATGCCGAAGGTCGGATGCGCCGTGAACACCACCGCGAAGGCGATGCGGTGGATGAAGGCCGCGAAGGCGGAGACGCCGTCCGGGCCGCCAGGGCCGGGGCGCGCAGCCGCTCGAACAGGCCGTCGAGGTCGTCCGCCGCGATCTCGTTGCGGTCGAACCGGCGGGTGATCGCGAGCGTCACGGCCAGGACGGGGTTGCGGAACGGGTCCTCCCGGGCCTGCTCCCGGGCGCTCTCGATGAGGCCGAGGAGATGGCTCTCCAGTTCCTCCGGCTCGCGGCTCGACTCGTGCTGCATGGATCGGTCCCGACTCCGGCTCGCTCGCGTCTACCCGGCCCAGCACCTTACGCAAGCCGTGTTCCACGGAGTCGCCGGTGCGGTCCGATCCCGCATGCGGTCGCCGTTCGGCCGAGTACGGGGTGACGACGGGCCTTCGAGCGGGTTAGAGCTTCCCGCCTGATGGAGCGCCTGCTGATCATCCTGGCTATAGTGGCCTTCGTCGTCGCGGGACTTGCGGTCGCCGCCATGACGGCCCGGGGCCGGCGCGAACCCCTCCGCATGGGCTCCGAACTCGACGTCGAGGACGAGGACCTGGTGATCGGCTCGGTCGGCCCGCGCATCAGCCCGATCGACCGCGCGGCGCAGGATCTCGACCCGCGCGTTCCGGACCCGCACCTCCTCGACACGCGCGTACTCGATTTGGAAGCGATCGAATTGCAACCGATCAGAGCCCTCGATAGGACCGGCCGGATCGAGCCGCCGCGGCGCGATCTGCCGGAGGCGGACCGATGAGGCTGTATCCCGGGGCGGCCGGCCTGCTGCTCGCCCTCCCGTTCGCCTGCCTGCCGGCCGGAGTGCCGGCCCCGCAGGCCGCGCCGGGC
>NZ_VRVD01001082.1:0-904 GCF_008040015.1 Methylobacterium sp. WL18
AGGATTTTCTTCTTCACGACCTCTCTCCGCAGTGCTACTCAGCGTAGTTGGTGGGCAGCGTCAGTTGTGTTTAAGTGTCAGAGGGCGATCCGGCCCTGGCCGCCCGGATCGCCCTGGCCCGGTTCTACGCCGAGAATCTTCTGGTGGCTGCGGGCGGGCTGGAGCACTCCGTCGTGGAGGGCGGCGCCTTCACGGACGACGCCGCGCTGGCGCTGGCGGTTTGAGGGGGGCGGACATGGCCGACACGATCGCGATCACCGACGTCGAGGGCGGCGTCCGCCTGATCACCCTGAACCGCCCGGAGAAGAAGAACGCCCTCACGGGGGCGATGTACGACGCGATGCGCGCGGCCCTGGCGGAGGCGGATGCGTCCGACAGGATCGGCGCCGTGGTGTTCGCCGGGCAGCCCGGGATGTTCAGCGCCGGCAACGACCTCGCCGACTTCATGGGCGGCGCCGCGGGCGGCTTCAGCGCCTCGCCGGCCCTGGCCTTCATCCGCCAGCTCGCCCGGACCCGCACCCCGATGGTGGCGGCGATCGACGGGATCGCGGTCGGCATCGGGGCGACGCTCAGCCTGCATTGCGACCTCGTCTATGCCAGCCCGGCGGCGCGGCTGCGCATGCCCTTCGTGGAACTCGGGCTCGTGCCGGAGGCGGCGTCGAGCTACCTGCTGCCCCTGCGGGTCGGGCGGCTCAAGGCGACGGAGCTGCTGCTGCTCTCTCAGCCGCTCAATGCCGACGAGGCTTTGGCGCTGGGGCTCGTCAACGCGGTGCTGCCGGCCGACATGCTGCTGGACCAGGCCATCGCCCAGGCGGCCAAGCTCGCGGCCCTGCCGCGGGGCGCGCTGACGGCGTCCCGGGCGCTGATCCGCGGCGACCAGGCGCAGGTCGAGGCGGCCCTGGAG
>NZ_VRVD01001083.1:0-900 GCF_008040015.1 Methylobacterium sp. WL18
AGGTCCAGGAGATCGGCCCGGAGCGCCGCGAACCGCGACGCCGGCGCCTCGATCGGGGTGGGCGCGGACATGGCGGCCTTCGGCGGGGTGCTGGCCGCCACTTCTAGGCGACGGCGGTTCCGGCGCCGTTAACGGCGGGGTTTGCCGAACGCTGCGGCTTGTGCGAGACGAGCGCGGCTGCGACATTCGCGCCGTCAACGGGGGCGGCGATGACGATGCGATCGGACGAGGCCTCCCCCGCCCCCCGGATCCTGATCTACAGCCACGACACGTTCGGGCTCGGCCACCTGCGGCGCTCGCGGGCGATCGCCAACGCCATCGTGGCCAGCAGCCCCGGTGCGCGGGCGATGATCATCTCGGGCTCCCCGGTGGTGGATTGCTACGCCTTCGCGCCCGGGGTCTACACCGTGCGGCTGCCCCCGGTGACCAAGTTCGGCGACGGCGGATACGCGAGCCTCGACGGCACCACGCCGCTCGCCAGCACCGTGGCGCAGCGCACCGCGATCATCGGCCGGACCGACGCCAGCTTCGCGCCGGACCTGATCCTGGTGGACAAGGAGCCTGCGGGCTTCCACGGCGAACTGATGCCGGTGCTGGAGCGCGCCGCGGCCCGGGGCACGCGCCTGGTCCTCGGCCTGCGCGACGTGCTCGACGACGCCGACCGCCTCGTGCCCGAATGGGAGCGCAAGGGCGCCGCCGAGATCATGGCGCGGTTCTACGACGAGATCTGGGTCTACGGCCTCAGCCGCATCCACGAGCCCCTGGCGGCCCTGCCGATGGAGCCCGAGATGGCCTCGCGGATCGCCCGGCGGCTGATCTATACCGGCTATCTCCGCCGGGAGGTCCCGGCGATGCAGGCCGGCCGCGAGGAGCCCGCGGTGGCCCGCGCGCCGTTCGTGC
>NZ_VRVD01001084.1:0-897 GCF_008040015.1 Methylobacterium sp. WL18
CCCCGCGCTCGCGCCAGGCGATCCGCAGGGTCCGGCCGCCGCCGGCGCCGGCCTCCAGGGTCCAACCCAAGGACGCCCGCCCGGACGGGACCGAGAGGGCGCCGTACTTGACCGCGTTGGTGCACACCTCGTGCAGGATCATCGTGAGCGCGAGCGCCATCTCGGGCGGCAGCCGCAGGTCCGGTCCGTCCAGGGCGATGCGCCCTGCCTCGGTGCCTTGGAAGGGCCGCAGGGCCTGGACGGCGATCCCCCGCAGGTCGGCGCTCAGCCAGCTCTCGCGGGTCAGGACGTCGTGGGCGCGGGACAGGCTGAGCAGCCGGGCCTCGAAGGCCTCGCGCCCCGCCGCCGCCCCGTCGCCGAGATCCTTCAGGCTCTGCGCCGCCATCGACTGGACGGTGGCCAGGGTGTTCTTCACCCGGTGGTTCAGCTCGTCGATCAGGAGCAGCAGGTGCTCCTCGGCGAACTTCGCGTCGGTGATGTCGATGTTGCAGCCGGTGTAGCCGAGGAAGTTCTGGTCGTCGTCCAGGCGCGGCACGCCCTCGCACCGGAGCCAGCGCACGGCCCCGCCCCGGTCGATGACCCGCACCTCGGTGCGGAAGGGCGCGCGGGCCTCGAAGGCCTCGGCGAAGGCCGCGCGGAAATGATCGAGGTCGTCCGCGTAGACGATCCGCTCCCAGCCCTCGTTGGTCAGCTCGGCCGCCGGGATCCCGAACATGTGTTCGAAATGCAGGTTGGCGAAGCTGACCCCGCCGGATTCGTCGGTCATCCAGATCAGGGCCGGCGCGGAATCGGCCATGTGGCGGAACCGCGCCTCGCTCTCGCTCAGCGCGGTGAGGCCGCGGCGGGTGTCGGCCAGCGCGCGGTCGCGTTCCGCCTCGCGGGTGCGCAGGCGCAGGG
>NZ_VRVD01001085.1:0-896 GCF_008040015.1 Methylobacterium sp. WL18
AGGGCACCGGCAGCATCACGGCCCGCGGGATCGTGCTCGGCGCGCTGATCACGGTCGTCTTCATGGCCGCCAACATCTATCTCGGCCTGAAGACCGGGATGACGTTCTCGTCCTCGATCCCCGCCGCACTGATCTCGATGGGCGCCCTGCGCCTCGTCGGCGGCGCCGGCATCCTCGAGAACAACATCGTCCAGACCCAGGCCTCGGCCGCCGGCACCCTGTGCAACGTGATCCTGGTCCTGCCGGGCCTCGTCCTGATCGGGCACTGGCACGGCTTTCCGTTCTGGGAGACCAGCCTGGTCTGCCTGATCGGCGGGTGGCTCGGCGTGGCGTTCTCGATCCCGCTGCGCCGGGCGCTGGTCTCGGGCAGCGACCTCCCCTACCCCGAGGGCGTCGCCGCCGCCGAGGTGCTGCGCGCCGGCCATGCCGATTCCGGAGGTTCCGCTTCCGATGAGCGCGGCCTGAAGACCCTGCTGACCGCCGCCGCCGGCTCCGGCCTGGTCGCCTTCGCCACCAGCGGCCTGCGCATCCTGGCCGAAGGTGTGCTCACCGCCTTCAGCCTGGGCGGCGCCGTGTTCAGCATCGGCAGCGGATTCTCCCTGGCCCTGGTCGGGGTCGGCTACCTCGTCGGGATCGGCGCCTGCCTGGCCCTGCTCACCGGCGTGGTCATCGCCTGGGGCATCATGGTCCCGGTCCTGACCGCCCTGACGCCCCAGCCCGGCCTGGAGCCTGGGGCGGCCGCGCAGGCGATCTGGTCCGGGCAGGTCCGGCTCGTCGGTGCCGGCATCATCGCGGTCGGCGGGTTCTGGACCGTGGCCACGCTGGTCCGGCCGATCGCCCGCAGCATCCGGGTGGCGCTCGCCGCCGGCAACCCGGCGCATGCCGCCGACCGGCAG
>NZ_VRVD01001086.1:0-890 GCF_008040015.1 Methylobacterium sp. WL18
GCCCGAACACCGCCGTGCGCGAGACCGGGCAATAGTCGAGCCGCGCCTCAGCCCCGAGCCGGTCGCGCTTCTCCGGGTCGAGCCGGGTCAGGAGCAGCGAGGCGCCCCGCTCGCGTGCGGCCGCCAGGATCGCGTCGATCTGCTCCGGACTCTTGCCGGCGCAGAAGATCGCCTCCTCCAGGCCGATCCGCTCGGGCCGGGCGAAGTCGAGGGTGAATTCGTCCGCCACGCTCATGCCGGGGAGGCTCCGGTCAGGAAGGCGCTGCCGACCCGGTAGGGCGCGAACCGGATGGCGCCCGAGAGGCGCGGCGGCGTAATCTCCCGGATGCCGGATCCCAGGGCGGCGCGGCGCTCCGCGTCGAGGGCGGCGAGGCTACCGGGGTCGAGCTCCACGACCACGCCCTCGGCCCGCACCCGGCAGCGGACGGCCCGCTTGGGGCCCGGCCCGGCTTCGAGGGCCCCGCCGACCAGCCGCTCGACCGCGTGGATGAAGGCTAAGGTCTCAGGCTCGATCGGAATGCCGGTCTCGACCCGGCTCGACAGGCAAGGCGCGGACGGCAACTCCGCCACCGCACCGAGGCCGAGGTCGCGGGCTAGCGCCCGCACGGCTGCCTTGTCGAACCCGGCCTCCACGTAGGGGTGGCGCACCCCGTGCTCCCGGGCGGCGTCGAGGCCGGGGCGGTACTCGCCGAGGTCGTCGCGATTGGCACCGGACAGGATCTGCCGGTCGGTGACGTGCCGGACCGCGCCGTACAGGTTGGTCTTGCAGAAGAAGCAGCGGTTCACGGGGTTGGCCCGGTAGGCCGGGTCGGCGAACTCGCCGGCCTCGATCACCCGCAGGTCCCAGCCCTCCCGGGCGGCCTCGGCGCGGACCCGCGCGGTCGCCTCGC
>NZ_VRVD01001087.1:0-886 GCF_008040015.1 Methylobacterium sp. WL18
TCGTCGTCGAGGGCGTGGCCGCCGCCGCGCAGGGCCGCGCCCAGCAGGGCGATCAGGTCCCGGGCCGAGACCCGGCCGCCGTCGAAGCGCTCGGCCAGGCCGACGAGGTCGCCGGCCTTGAGCGCGCCCTCCAGCTCGGCCAGCGCGCCGAGGGTCAGGCACAGGGTGTAGCGCTGGCCGGCGAGCTGAAGCGGCACCTCGCCGCGAATCCGGTTGGCCATGGCTCAGGCCGCCGTGAAGGCGAGCACGCCCGCCGAGTCGAGGCTGATGTCGAAGGTGACCTCGCCGGCATGGTCGCCCCGGTATTCGAGGCTCGCGATCTGGAACGGGCCCTCCAGGGTTCCGAAGGCCGGCACGACCACCTGGAAGGTCTCGATCGCGCCCTCGAAGAAGATCAGCCGCAACCGAATGTCCGAGGCCTGATCGCGAAAAACCCCGGATCCGGCGATCGCGGCCCGGCGCACGCCGGCGCCCGCCAGCAGCTCGCGCCAGCGGCCGGTGGAGTCCGCGTTGGTGACATCCACGGTCTCGGCGTTGAGGGTGATCTGCCGGGTGCGCAGGCCCGCCACCGCCACAAAACCGCCCGCGCCGTCGCCGGCCCGGAGCAGCAGGTCCTTGCCCTTCTGTGCGCCCATCGGGCCCTCCCCATGCTTTGGAATCGAACGTCGTCGCATCGCCTTCCACTGGCGTTCCAGGCGTCCGGGAACGAGGCGTGGGGGGCAGGCACCGCGCCCACCTCAAAGAACCTCGGTGACGGCCTCGATCGTCAGGGTGGCGCGGGCCTCGCCGGTGCGGGCGTCGCGGCTCGCCGTGATCGCCCGCACCCGCAGGGTGACGAGGCGGCAGCCCTGGAGCGGCGGGGCGGCGTCGGTGAGGAGCGCGGCCA
>NZ_VRVD01001088.1:0-884 GCF_008040015.1 Methylobacterium sp. WL18
GCCCGGCGCCGCGGCGCCGGGCGAGCACCCGGTGCCGGAGGCGGTCGAGGGTCAGGTAGACGACGGGGGTGGTGTACAGGGTCAGGATCTGGCTCACGATCAATCCGCCCACGATGGCGATGCCGAGCGGCCGGCGCAGCTCGGCCCCCTCGCCGGTGGCCAGGATCAGCGGCACGGCCCCCAGCATGGCGGCGAGCGTGGTCATCATGATCGGCCGGAAGCGCACGAGACAGGCCTCGCGGATCGCATCCACGGGATTTGCGCCCCGGGTCCGCTCGGCGTCGAGCGCCACGTCGATCATCATGATCGCGTTCTTCTTCACGATGCCGATGAGCAGGAACACCGCGATCAGCGCGATGATGGTGAATTCGGTGCCGGTCACCAGCAGGGCCAGCACCGCGCCGACGCCGGCCGACGGCAGGGTCGAGAGGATCGTCAGCGGGTGCACGAAGCTCTCGTACAGGATGCCCAGCACCGCGTAGACCGCCAGGATCGCGGCCAGGATCAGCAGCGGCTGGCGCGAGGCCGAGGCCACGTAGTTCTTGGCCGCGCCCGCATACTCGCCGTGGATCGTCGCCGGCAGGCGCAGGGACGCCATCGCCCGGTCGATCGCCGCGGTGGCGTCCGACAGGCTCTTGCCCGGCGCGAGGTTGAACGAGATCGTCGTGGCGACGAACAGGCCCTGGTGGCTCACCTGCACGGGGGCGCTGCCCGGCTCGATCCGGGCGAAGGCCGAGAGCGGCACCATGGTCTCCTTGGCGGACGAGACCGGCGCGCTCGAGGAGGCGCCGCCCTTGCTCGCCGCGATGGCGTTGGAGGAGGCGTTGCGGGCGGAGTCGGACGCGATCGCGGCGGCGTTCGAAGCGGCATCGGCCGTGTTGGTG
>NZ_VRVD01001089.1:0-883 GCF_008040015.1 Methylobacterium sp. WL18
CGCCCACCCGGCGCCCCGAACAGCCGGCCGCTCGCATGGACGATGACGAAGCCCGAGATCACGAAGAACAGGTCGACCCCGCCCCACCACGGCAGGAGCGTACCGGGATCGAGGGTCGGGCCGGCGCCGCGCGCAGCCAATTGCCCGGCCTCGTGCCGTGCGTGATGCCAGACCACCATCAGCGCCGCGGCGGCGCGCAGGACCTGGATTCCGAACAGGGTCACGGAGCCTTCAGCACAAATGGAGTTCCTCAAATCCCAGGTTCTCAGCAGAAAACGGCAGGAACCATAAGCCGATAGCCCCGTTGTCGAACCAATTCGCGAACGTGTCGCCGTACGGTTTCGGCTGCGAGATCTTGGACCTTCGACGAGGTCCGGACCTTTGCTGGCCCCGCGGGCCGCTTCGCGTCTTCAACACGTACTCGAGGTTTTCATGCTTAAGAATTACGCTGCTGCGTCCGCGCTCGTCCTGGCGCTGTCGACCCCCGCCTTCGCGCAGGGCGCCAACGATTTCCGTTTGCAGTCGATGCAGGCGAACGCCTTCGAGGTCCAGTCCTCGCAGATCGCCCTGTCCAAGTCGCGCAATCCCAAGGTGCGGTCGTTCGCCCAGGAAGTCATCCGCGACCATCGCGCCGCCAACGTGGCGCTGGCTGGCGGCGAGAACAACTACATGGCGGCTCGTGACGAAGGCCTCGGCGGCCTCGTGACCGCCCCGCTGGCCGTGGCGGGCGGCGCTGTCGGCGCCGGCGTGGGCGCGGCGACGGGTGTGGTCGGCGGCACCCTTTCGGGCGGCCCGGTCGGCGGCCTTCAGGGCGTCGAGCAGGGTCGCGCCGGCGATGACCCGCAGGTCCGGCGCTATCGCGCCGAAGATCGTTCCCTCGAAG
>NZ_VRVD01000108.1:0-10689 GCF_008040015.1 Methylobacterium sp. WL18
ACCCGGTGCGGCGGGGTCGGCGGCCTCCCGGAGCGCCCGCACCGGGTCGCTCACCGGGGCGTCCTCGTCGCAGAACACCACCAGCCGCTCGGGCGCCAGGCCCGCGAGCACGGGGCCGAGCTTGTCCGGATCGGGACAATCCGGGATCGCCAGGATGCCGCATTGCTCGGCCGCCTCGACGGCGTTGGCGCGCAGGCGGTCCATGTTGATCCGCTCGCCCTGTGTGTAGCGGGTGATGACCGGGCGGATCGTCCCGGCGCCCATCTCCACCGCCTTCTGGGCCAGGTAATCCAGGCGCGCGCTCTTCAGGGGCGCGAACAGGTAGTGCAGGTCTGGGCGCGGCGTCTGCGCGCGGGTGCGCGCGGCGACGTGGAGGTCCGCACCCTTCCGGCCGGTCTGGACCAGATGCGCGCGCCACTCGCCGTCCCGCCCGTTGAACACCAGCACGGGGTCGTCCGGCCCCCGGCGCAGGACGTTGAGCAGGTAATTCGCCTGGGCGCGGTCGAGCGGCAGCACGGTTCCGGCGGCGAGGTCCGGTTCGACGTGGAGACGGGGGGCGGTGAAGTCGTAGGCCGGCATGGCCGGGTGGTCGCGCGGCCCGGCCGGGCTGTCAACGCGCCGCCTCGGCAACCCGCAACCAGCGACATGTTGCCGAAAGGTTACGAGGGCGACTTTTTGGCGCTTCTCCCACACGCGCAACGCCTCGCCGGTTTGCCGCTCGATTGACGCCACATTCCTATGGCGAACCCAAGGGAACGGAGTGGAGCCGGCGTCACGCGGGTTCCGGCAGGCGTCGAGGGAGTCGCGGGATGGCACACGGGAGCTTGAGTCTGGGGGCGGCGGCGCTCGTCGGCGGTCTGCTGTTCGGAACGGCGGCCTTCGCGCAGGGTGCCGCGCCGGAATGCGGTACGATCCAGAAGACCCTGGCCGAGCGCAAGGCGCTGGTCTCCCGCGCGAACGCGGCCTCGAACAGCAAGAAGAAGATGACCCCGCAGGAGGCCTGCGCGCTGTTCGGCAAGCTGCAGTCCAACGGCGCCGAAGGCATCAAGTGGATCACCGCCAACAAGGAATGGTGCTCGATCCCGGATTCGTTCGCCGAGGGCTTCAAGGCCGATCACCTGAAGGTCAGCGGCATCCGCACCAAGATCTGCAGCGTCGCGGCCCAAGCCACCAAGATGGAGGCCCAGGCCCGCGCCCAGGCGCAGAACGGCGCCAGCAGCGGCCTGCTCGGCGGCCCGGGCTTGACCGGCAGCTTCAAGCTGCCGCAAGGCGCGCTGTAAGGCCGTCCGAGAGGATTGCGGGTCCGGCGCGGCCCCCCCTCCGAGACGGGGGGATGCGTACGTGGGACGACCGGAGATCCGACCGATGAGCGGGACGGCAGCGGGGGACGGACGTCCGGCCGACGCGGTCACCGGACACTGGGTCGAGCGCGCGGCGCCTCGGTCCTGGCGGCCCTATCTGCGCCTGGCGCGGATCGACCGGCCGATCGGGTGGTGGCTTCTCCTGCTGCCGTGCTGGTGGTCCTCCGCGCTGGCGGCGATCAAGGCGGACCTGTCCTTCCCCGATCCCTGGCACTGCCTGCTGTTCCTGGTGGGCGCGGTGGCGATGCGCGGGGCGGGCTCGACCTACAACGACATCGCCGACCGCGACCTCGACGCGCAGGTCGAACGAACCCGGCAACGCCCGCTTCCCTCCGGACAGATCCGGCCGCGCCACGCGGCCCTGTTCCTGCTGGCTCAGGCGCTGGTCGGGCTGGCGGTGCTGCTCCAGTTCAATGAGCAGGCCGTGATCGTCGGGCTCTGCTCCCTTCTGCCGGTGGCGATCTATCCGTTCATGAAGCGGGTGATGCCGATGCCGCAGGCGGTGCTGGGGCTGGCCTTCGCGTGGGGCGCGCTGATGGGCTGGGCGGCCCTGTTCGCCCGGCTCGATGCCCCGGCGCTGCTGCTCTACGCGGGCACGATCTGCTGGGTGGTGGGCTATGACACGATCTACGCGGTCCAGGACATCGAGGACGACGAGATTGCCGGGATCCACTCCTCGGCCCGGCTGTTCGGCCGGCACGTCAGGGGCGCCGTAGGCCTGTGCTACGCGCTCGCGGCGGGCTTCGTGGCGCTGGCGGCCAGGGATGCGGGGGCGGGACTGGTCGGGTGGATCGGGGTCGCGGCCTTCGCCGGGCATCTGGCCTGGCAGGTCCTGTCGTTCCGGGAACGTGACGGGCGCGGGGCGCTCACGCTGTTCCGCTCGAACCGGGACGCCGGCCTGATCCTGTTCGTGGGCCTCGCGGCGGACGCGGTGGTGCGCAGCCTGTCCTGAGGTTCGTCCGGGGTCTCAGGTGCGGGCGATGATCTCGTTCTCACCACGAAAGATCTGCGGCCGGGCCGGAAGACGGCCGGTCTTGCGGCGGGCGAGGAAGCGCGGACGGCGGGCGCCGAGCCCGGCATGCCGGCGGCGGATGCGCACGCGCCCGAGGATCAGCCGGCCGATCTGCTCGGAGACCGGCACCAGGACACCATCCTCCCGGACGATCATGCGGACCAGCCCGGCCCGGGCGGCGATGTCGCGCCAGACGGCGACCACGTCGTCCTCGTCGAAGCAGCCGAGGCGATCCAGCTCCTCGCCCTCGGCATCGACCAGGATCAGGCTGAACCGGTCGGCGCCGCAGATCTCGGCGTCCTCGGTGGCGTAGGCCAGGGCGATTCCGGCGGCCTTGCGGGCGCCGGAGACGCGGCCGATCACCGGAAGCGGCGATGCGGCGATAGCGAAATCGGCCAGAGCAGCGGCCCCACGGGCATCCATCGAAGATCCTTCGCGGCGTTCGTCCGTGAACGAGGAAGTGTTCATCTGTCCGGGTCCCTGGAGCAAGTGGCGGCCCGCTCGGGGCCGTCGGTTATGCCAAGCAAAATCGCACCCGAACTCCTCCGCACAGCTTAATCACCGTCGTTAAGCGATTCTGGACGGGGATGTCATTTGAGGAATGCTCAATGCTTCCTTGAATGCTCAACAGATCCTTGCGAAGATCGATCGGTCTCGATCGATCCCGGGGGCAGAGTGCGGATCCTTGTGGCCGTGCCGGCAGCGCCCTACAACGCACGGAACCGGGCGGCACGGCCCTCCGGTACCCAGCACCGCCTGCCGAGCCGGCTCACTTCATCCGACCTGCCGGGCGGAGGCCCCGACGTGGCCCGATCTCGGGCCTGACGCATGCCCTGCGGAGCGCGATGCCCGAGCCCATCACCGACGCGGCCGTCTCCGCCCTGATGCCGGACCTGCGCGCGGTCATGCGCGAGGCCGCCGACATCGCCCGCCCGTACTTCAAGCTGGGCGGACAGACCTCCGCACGGATCTGGTCGAAGGCGGGCGGGTCTCCGGTGACGGAGGCGGATGTCGCGGTCGACACCTTCCTGAAGATCCGCCTAAGCGCGCTGGTGCCCGCGGCGGCGTGGCTGTCGGAGGAGACCGCGGACGATCCGGCGCGGCTCGGCCACGACCTGGTGTGGATCGTCGATCCGATCGACGGCACCCGGGCGTTCCTGTCCGGCCATCCCGACTGGTCGATCGCGGTCGCCCTGCTGGCCGGTGGACAGCCGCGGATTGGCTTCGTCCACGCCCCGGTAGGCAACGCTGATTACGAGGCCGTGCTCGGACGCGGCGCGACCCTCAACGGCGAGCCGATCCGGGTCGATTCGAAGGAGACGCTTCCGGGCGCGCGCATCACCGGCCCCAAGCCGATGCTCGACCGCCTGTCGCGCGGGGCCGGCGCCGGCGTCGATTTCGAGCGGATCGACCGCATCCCGTCGCTTGCCCTGCGGCTCGCCCGGGTCGCGGAAGGCTCGGTCGATGTCGGGCTGATCTCCGGCAATGCCCGGGACTGGGACATCGCGGCGGCCGACCTGATCCTGCGCGAGGCGGGCGGAACGGTCTGCGACCTCAAGGGCGAGACGACCACTTACAATCGGCCGGACCCCGTCCACGGCGAATTGCTGGCGACCCCGGTCGCGCTGCGCGATCCGGTGCTGGCGGCCTGGGACCGGTAGGGCACCGCCGCGCAAGAGGCGCACGCGCCCCCTTTGCCGGACAGCTGGCGGGACACCTGGGACGCGAGTGGAAGATGATCCGGGACCGAGCGGGGGAAGCGCCGCGCAGCGGCACGGCCTGAGAGCCGACGATGCCGCTGCGCGGTGTTATGTGCCCGGGTCCCGGGTCGCATTCCGCTGGCGCTGCATGTGCCCGGGAAAGGAGCGGCGGGAATACGCGCCATACGCCAGATCGACGACGCGCAAGAGCCGCGCTCGATCCGAGATCGAACACGGCTCCCTACGTCACGAGCGGCTGGAATATCCCAGAAGGAACGGCCGCCCTCAGGCCGCCGCCGCCTCGCGGATGACCACGGCGTTGGGGGCCAGCCCCAGACGCTCGGCCAGATGCCAACGCAGTTCCCGCGGGGAGTGATAATTGTAGGACCGATCGATCAGGTTGCTCAGATCGGTCTTCGCCTCGGTCGCGGAATTGGCCCGGGCCAGCCGACCGACCCGGAAGGTCGATGCGTCGGTGACGGGGGAGCGGACGCCGCGGCGCCGCGTGTATTCGAACATCATTATCGTGTGTGTCTTTTCTTTTCTGGACCGGACGTCTGTGCGCGCCCGGCGTCGTTTCTGCTGGTTGCCTCCGACGCCCCCCTCGTCCGGACGGTCTCGCCCGGATGGAAGCGTCGGAAGGGGGAGCCGCCGCGCGGCCGGTAAGATCCCGCTGGGGTTCAGGCCGCCTGAAGGTTGCCGGCGGCGTCCTTGCCGCTGCGCTTGTCCGTCAGGATCTCGTACGAGAGCCGCTGGCCCTCGACCAAGTTGCGCATCCCAGCCCGCTCTACGGCGGAGATGTGAACGAAAACGTCCTTGCCGCCATCGTCGGGCTGAATGAAGCCGTAGCCCTTCGTCTCGTTATACCACTTCACAGTGCCGGTATTCACGTAGGGTACCTCGTTCGTCCATAGGCCATGCGCACGGCGAAAAAGCCGCGCGATGCACCACGGTCTTGCTGGGTTGGCCAGTGTGGCAGGGCGCGAGACGCTGGGCGTTGAAAAGCGCCGGTCTCGGTGGGTAAGCCCCCCGACGCATCATTTAGGCGCTGGCTGCGGCGGCAACAAGGCGTTTCGGGCACAACTTCTGCGTCGCGGGCCGCGACAGGACCACCGCGGCGGCGTGACGCCCCCTGGGATTTCCGCCGATCCCGATGCATATACGGAACGCGGACAGGCAGTTAAGGCGCGAGGCTCCCGGGCGATACATGGCAGGCATTTCGGTCTCGCTGGACGGTGCGAACATCCAGCTGTCCTTTCAGAAGGACGATCAGGCGACGGCGGTGGTGATGGATGCCCGCGCCGCGCGCGCGCTGGTGCGCGCCGTCGGCCAACTCCTCACGGCCATCGACGACACGGACGAGCCGGACCTGGGCGACGGCCTGGGCGACGAAGAAATCGCCATGCTGGACGTGACGTCCTCGGCGATCGAGATCGGCACCGACGAGGAGGGGCAGGCCGTCGTCGCACTTCAGGCGGGCGCGCTGCCGCCGTTCCAGTTGCGTCTGACGGACGAAGAGGCCCGCCACGTGGTGACGAGCCTCTCCGAGATCCTCAGCGCGCCGCGCGACGTACGCACCTCGCACGGCGGCCATTGATCACATCCGGTCGGATCACATCCGGGTGCCCGGGTCGGTGGGCGCCCCCGGGAAGACATCGGGCTCCGAGCCCGGCCCGCCCGGCTCGCCGATGCCGGGATCGTTCACGGGATAGGGCGAGCGCGGTCCGGTCGGTCCGATATCCGGCTCCTCGTCGGGCGTGGGCGGCGGAGGCGGCAGATCGCCGGGCGTAGGCTCGGGAAGGCCTGGGTTGGCCATGGCGGTCTCCTGTTGGTTTTCGAGATGCCGGACCAACGGGCCGCTCCTCCGGGGGTTCCAGGCGACGGCCTCGCGATCCGCCGCCATCGGAACACGGCCTATCGACCTCGGTTGTCCGGGCAAACCCCCAGAAGGAGGCTCGCCATGCCCGATATCCGCCAGGCCAAGATCCTGATCCTCGCCACAGACGGCTTCGAGGAAAGCGAACTGACCGTTCCGCAAGCCAGGCTGGCCGAAGCCGGCGCCTCCGTCGCGGTGTCGGCGCCGCAATCCCGCGAGAGCAAGGGTACGATCCGGGGCTGGGACAAGACCGATTGGGGCAAGGAGGTCGCGGTCGACATCGATCTCGAGCGCGTCGATCCCGCCGACTACGACGCCCTGGTGCTTCCGGGCGGCCAGATCAATCCGGACAAGCTCCGGCTCGAGCCCAAGGTCCTGGAGGTGATCCGGAGCTTCTTCACCTCTGGCAAGGTCGTGGCCGCGATCTGCCACGCCCCGTGGCTGCTGATCGAGGCCGGCGCGGCCAAGGGCCGCGACATGACCTCGTTCGCGTCGATCCGCACCGACGTGATCAACGCCGGTGGCCGCTGGCACGACCGGGAGGTGGTGACCGACCAGGGCGTCATCACCAGCCGCAACCCGGGCGACCTCGACGCCTTCTGCGCGAAGATCGTCGAGGAGATCCAGGAAGGCGGCCACGGCACCCGGCAGTTGGCGGCCTGAGGATTTCGCAAAGCGCCGATCCCGCGGTCAAGCCGCGGGATCGGCTCTGCCCTCTGCGGTTTCCGGTGGCCATCGCCATGGTCGGTCGTATGGACGTCGGGACGAACGCTTGAGGAATCGCACAGGTGGCCACCTTCTTCACGGGCGATACCCATTTCGGCGACCTGCGCGCGCTGCGCTTCGACCACAGGCCTTACCCGGATCTCGAAGCCCACGATGCCGGCTTGATCGCAGCCTGGAACGCCGCCGTGGCCCCCGGCGACACGGTCTGGCACCTCGGGGATTTCGCCCTCGGCCCGAGCGAGGCGCGGATCCGCGAGATCCTCGGCGGGCTCAACGGCGAGAAGCACCTGATCGTGGGCAACAACGACGGTCCCGACACCCTTGAGGCCCCCGGCTGGGCCTCGGTGCGCCATTACGCGGAACGCGTGATCGACGACCGGATGGTGGTGCTGTGCCACTATGCGTTCCGGACTTGGAACGGGATGGGCCGGGGCGCCCTCAACCTGCACGGCCACAGCCATGGCAAGCTCAAGCCGATGCCGAAGCAGTACGATGTCGGCGTCGACCCGATGGGTCCGGCCCCGGTTGGGCTCTCCGCAATCCTCACCTCGCGGCTCCGTCGGAAGGCGTAGTCCGGCCGGAACTTTCACGGCAGCTTCACCGTTTCAGCGGACAGAGAGGGGGCGGTCTCGATCCGCTCCCGAGAAACCCCGGCGCCCCGCCTGCGGGATCGCCAGATTGACCGTTCCGTGAGTGATCCCGTGCGTATCCGTTCGGCCTCTCCCAAGACCGGCTTCTCCACCCAATCCGCCCTCGCCAAGTCGGCGTTGGTCGGGGCGCTGTCTTTCTTCGCTCTGAGCAACGCGGCGCTGGCCCTGCCGGCATGCCTCGATGCGCAGCGCAAGGTGGACGAGGCCAGCGCCCTCCGCTTCCAGGCGCGCCAGGAGGCGCGGCTGGGGAACCACGACCGCGTCTGCGACACGCTGGACGAGGTCGGCGACCGCTACGACGACGCTCGTGACGCCTTCGAACGCTGCGGCGAGGGCGTGGTGGCCATCGATCTGCGCAGCGAGCTGCGCGGTCTCCGCATCGCCAAGAAAATCAACCGCTGCGACTGACCGGGTGCGTCCGCGCACCGCATACGTTCAGGCCCCGCAGCATCATCCCGACACGAGCGACGCACGTCGCCGACAAGGTTATGCGCCGATGACCACCGCCCTGCTGTCGTCCGACCTCCAGGCGCCCACCGCCGACCGCACCGGCCCGTCCTTCGCGGCCGCGCTCTGCGGCTTTATCAGCACCACCGTCGCCACGACGATGCTGCTGGTCCTGATCGGAACGCTCTGAGCCCCGGCGGCCGTACGCCGCATCCGCATCACGACGCGGCTCCATCGGCTTCGCGGACGGGTTTGGGGCTGGTTCGGAAAACCCCTCAAATCACCGGGGCCGGTCGCCGAATCCATCGACGTGGCAGGGTATACCGTCAAGCGCCTCAATCCGGGCCTGCGTGCTGGACCTGCGACTGTCCTGTTTCTCTGCGTGTGACCGCTTCAGGCAGCGACAGGATTTGCGGCACCAGTCCGCGATTCGGACTGCGCGGACCAGCTTGATTTGCATGCTGAGGGCCTCGCCGCCGCACCGGAGGCCGGCTCCTGTCTGTATGGTTTCCTGGCAAGCTGAAGATCACGCCGCCTGACGCTCGGCAGGCAGATACCCAGCTTCCTCACTCTCAGACGCGCACGAAAAAGGCGCCGCTTCCTGCGAAGCGGCGCCTTTCTGTATTCAGAAGGTCGACGGCTTAGTTGAAGGTGTCGATCTCAGCCGACTCGTAGCTGGTGACTTCCATGCCGACGCAGATTTCGGAAACGATGGGGGCGGACCAAGCCATGATGTTCTCCAAGATTAGGAATGATGGAACGAAGAAAACCTGAGTCACCGGGTCGCAAACGGACCCGGCGAAGGGTCAGCTCAGTTGAAGGTGTCGATCTCAGCCGACTCGTAACTGGTGACTTCCATGCCGACGCAGATCTCAGACACGATGGGGGCGGACCAAGCCATGGCGTTTCTCCTCGGTGTTGCTGAGGACCATATAGGCAATATCTTGGGCGCAATACAAGCGAGCACAACACTTATATTTCTCATAGGGAGCTAGGGCGTAGGGCGCGCGGGCCGTCGCGACTTCCCGGCCACGCACCGTCGGGATCGAAGGCGCGAACGGGGAACACGCGCTGGTTTCGGCTTGACGGACTATTCCCGTAGGGGCACGAGGCAGCCGCGTCGGGACGCCATGCGGGTGGCCCGCGCTCCCTTTCAGCATCCACAGCGAAGCGACGTGCCAGACCGATCGTGCCTGCCGTGTCCGGCGACGCGCCGTCATCCCGCCTGAGCCGCTGAGAGGCCCGGCCGCGGGGTGAGCGGCGTGGGCCGCCGGTCGCGGCCCTCAACCAGCAAGCCCGGCGGCGCGCCGTCTCGTCATCCGCGAGGCGAGGCCATGAACGAGATCGCCCCCATCGACGCGCGCGTCGACCCGTCCGTGCTGGCCGCACGCCTGTCGGACGAGCGCGCCCCCGACATCGTCGAGGCCCTGAACGAGGAGGCCCCCGAGGTCGCCGCGGCGATCATCCTCGGCCTGCCGATGGATCGGGCGATCGAGGTGCTGGACCAGCCCGAACTCGATATGGCCGCCGACATCATCGAGATGCTGCCGCGCGACCGGGTGGCGGCCTACCTCTCGGGCATGTCGGCCGACCGGGTCACGGACGTGTTCCGGGAGATCGAGGAGCCCGGCCGTTCCGACCTGCGCGCCCGCCTCGACGCCGAGACCCGCGGCGCCGTCGATCGGCTGTCGGCCTACGGCGAGGAGACGGTCGGCTCGCTGATGACCACCGAGTTCGTCACGGTGCCGGGCACCTGGACGGTAGGCCAGACGCTGGAGCACATCCGCCACGTCGAGAAGACCCGCGAGACCATCTACGCGATCTTCGTGCTCGATCCGCGCACCCGGGCGCTGACCAAGGCGGTGCCCCTGCGCCGGTTGATCTCGGGCGACCCGAGCGACAACGTGCTCAGCGTCGCTCCGGGGCGACGGCCGCTCGCCGTCTCGCCGACGGCGAGCCGCGAGGAGGCGGCCCGGCTGATCTCGAAATACGACCTGCTGGCGCTGCCCGTGGTCGACGCCGTCGGGCACCTGATCGGCATCGTCACGGTGGACGACATGATCGACGCCATGGTCGAGAAGCAGACCCAGGACGTGCAGCGATTCGGCGGCATGGAGGCGCTGCCCGAGCCCTACATGGATATCGGCTTCTTCACGATGATCCGGAAGCGCGCCGGCTGGCTATGCGCGCTGTTCCTCTCCGAGATGCTCACCGCCTCGGCGATGCAGGGTTTCGAGGGCGAATTGGAGAAGGCGATCGTCCTCACCCTGTTCATCCCGCTGATCATGAGCTCGGGCGGCAATTCCGGCTCGCAGGCGACCTCCCTGCTGATCCGCGCGCTCGCCCTGCACCAGATCCGCCTCGGCGACTGGTGGCGGGTGGCGCTACGCGAATTGCCCACCGGGATCGTTCTGGGCAGCATCCTGGGGGTCATCGCGGTGATCCGGATCGTGGCCTGGCAGAAGCTCGGCCTGTACGATTACGGCGAGCACTGGCCGCTGGTGGCTGCCACCGTGGGTTCGGCGCTGATCGGGATCGTGATGTTCGGCTCGCTCGCCGGCTCGATGCTGCCGTTCATCCTGCAACGGATCGGCTTCGACCCCGCCACCGCCTCGGCCCCGTTCGTGGCCACGCTGGTCGATGTGACCGGGCTGGTGATCTATTTCTCCGTGGCGCTGCTGATCCTGCGGGGGACGCTGTTGTAGGGGCGCGATTGCGGAAGCCTGCGGGCCCACAACTGTGGGGCCGACAGAATAAGCCACCCTGTCATTTCGGGATCCGCCTCGCGGCCCCGGAATTGTCTGTTGGATGTCTGCTAGTTTGAGGGTGTTCCGCGCCAGCGGGATGCCTGGTCCGGGTGGCCACCCGGACCAGGCGCGAAGCGCCGACCGTCCCGGAATAGGGCTGCAACGCCCGT
>NZ_VRVD01001090.1:0-879 GCF_008040015.1 Methylobacterium sp. WL18
GGGCGGCCGGCCTGGCGGGAGCGGTCGGCGTCGCGGGGCTCGATGTCTGCGGAGCCTGCGCGAGGGCAGGCACAGCCATCAGGCTCGAGAGCAGGGCGAGGACGGCAAACGTCGTTTTGGAGGAAGCCATGGCGTGTCTCCCGAGGGGTCGGCCCGCTCCGCGGCGCCGTGGAAAAAATCTGGGCCCGGCGACTTGAACCCGGGCTTAACGGTTGTGTCGCCGCACCTCTAGCCAGGGGCCGGCGCCGACGCTATAAGCGCGCCCTCATCCGTATCCCGCGGTGTGCGAGGCGATCCTCGATCGAGGAGCCGCTCGCGCGCCGCTTTGCCCGCGGCATCACGAAGGATTCCTGCCATGGCCGTTCCGAAGCGAAAGACTTCCCCCTCCCGTCGCGGCATGCGCCGCTCGGCCGACGCCCTCAAGGCGCCGACCTACGTCGAGGACAAGGACTCGGGCGAACTGCGCCGTCCGCACCACATCGACCTGAAGACCGGCATGTACCGCGGCCGCCAGGTCCTGAAGGTGAAGTCCGCCGAGGCGTAAGCATCACGGCCGGCTCGACGCTTCGTCGGTCCGACCTCGCCCTCATCCCCGGGAAGCGCTTGCGAAGCAGGCGCCTCACCGTGCCGGGAGGGGGTTGGAACGTGCGTTACGCTTACCGCCCGCAATGACGGCGGCGGCGATGCAACGAAATTACGCGAGCCGCCGGGCAGTCTCGGCGTAGCGCGCCGCGGCCGCCTTCGTGCGTTCCAGCCGCGACGGCCTGAGGGTCGGGTCGCTGGCGATCAGCAATTGCGCCACGAAGCCCGCGCAGGCGCCGCCGGAGCCGAATCGGTCCGGCATCAGGATCGTGGCGCGCGCCTCGCGCCGTCCCCCAT
>NZ_VRVD01001091.1:0-871 GCF_008040015.1 Methylobacterium sp. WL18
CCTGAGCGGCGCGGCTTGGGGACGAAGCCCCCCGAGCCGCGCCGCTCAGGCGGTCTTGGCCACCGGCTGGGCCGGCACGTCGGCGCGCTCCAGCATCATCTCGGCCAGCGTGTGATAGAGCCCGCCCCGGCAGATCGCCTTCGAGGCGGCGTCGGCGATGATGGCCGCGATCATCAGCGGGATCATCATCGTATGGTTCTGGGTCATCTCCGTGACGATGACGAAGCTGGTGATCGGCGCCTGCAGCACGCCGGTCAGGTAGGCGACCATCCCGATCAGCACGAGGGCGCCCACCGGCATGTCCGGCAGGAGGCCGTGCACCGTGCCGCCGATCCCGGCTCCGACCGCCAGCGAGGGGGCGAACAGGCCGCCCGGGATGCCGCTGATCGAGCTGAGCACCGTGGCGGCGAATTTCAGCGGCGCGTAGGTCCAGCCGGCGGTCGTGTCGCCGTGCAGGATCGCCCGGGCCTCCTCGTAGCCGGTACCGTACGCGGTGCCGTTCGAGGCCAGGCCGCACAGGGCGACGCACAGGCCGCAGAGTGCCGCGAAGACCACCGGACGCGCCCCGATCAGGCGCCCGGCCGCCCCCGGCAGGCCGCGGGCGAACAGGATGATCAGCCGGCTGAACACCCCGCCCGCGAAGCCGCCCAAGGCGGCCAGCAGCGGCACGATCCAGCTGGCCGCCAGCGGCAGCTCCGCCTGGCTGGTGCCGAAATACGTGTAGTTGCCGAGCAGCCAGAGGGAGGTGAGGCCCGCGGCCACGATCCCGGCGACGATCAGGCCGGACGAGCGCGCCTCGTAGGCCCGGCCCAGCTCCTCGATGCCGAACACGATGCCGGCGAGCGGCGTGTTGAACGCCGCTCGCCGGCAT
>NZ_VRVD01001092.1:0-864 GCF_008040015.1 Methylobacterium sp. WL18
GCCAGCAGCAGCCCGGCGGCCAGCAGCGCCAGCGCGCCGGTGCCGAAGGCCGGCACAACCAGGACGGCCCGATCGAAGCCGGCGATCCACTCGGAGATCGCCAACATCCCGCCCACCGACTGTCCCATCAGCCACCAGATCGGCCGGTCCAGGGCGAAGGGACAGGCCAGGACCCCGATCACCGCCGCCGGCATCACGACCAGGGACACCAGCGGCAGGGTCAGGGCGTTGCCGATCAGCCCGAACGGCTGAACCGTCTGGAAATGGTAGGTGGCGAACGGCGCCGTCGCGACCTGCGCCACCAGGGTCGTCGCGAGGGTGCCGATCACGGCCGAGAGTCCCGTGCCGACGAGCCGCTCGATCCGCCCCGCCCCGGGTCGTCGGAACAGGCGCCCGTCGATCAGCCGCGCACAGGCGATCAGCCCGGCCACCGCCCCGAACGACATCTGGAAGCTCGGTCCGAGCAGGCCCTCGGGTTCCCGCGCCAGGGCTATCAGGGCGGCCAGCGCGAGGTTGCGCATGGACAGCGCCGGCCGGTCGACCAGGATCGCGCCCAGCATGATCAGCGTCATGATCAGGGAGCGCTCGGCCGCGATGTCCCATCCCGAGAACGCGCAATAGGCGGTGACGCCCAGCATCGCGAAGCCGGCGGCGATCTTCTTGATCGGCCAGACCAGCGCGCAATACGGCACCAGCGCCAAGACGGCCCGCACCAGCCAGAACACCACGCCGGCGGCCAGCACCATGTGGAGACCCGAGATGGAAACGACGTGATAGATGCCCGCCGCCCGGAGCGCGTCGTTGGCGGCCGGTCCGATCAGGCCGCGCTTGCCCGTGACCAGGGCCGCCGCCACGGCCCCCGCC
>NZ_VRVD01001093.1:0-863 GCF_008040015.1 Methylobacterium sp. WL18
AGCCAGCAGGGCGCCCGCGTCACCCGGGTCGCGGGTCCGGACGGTGCACAACAGGTCGCCCCGGTGGCAATCGCGGTGGCGCCGTCGCCCGCCGTGGTCGCGGCCGGTCCCGGAGGGCAGCTCTATCTCAGCCATCCTGACGGCAAGGCTGTCACGGTGATCGCTCCGGATGGGGCGATGCGGCAATGGCCGGTCTCCGGCCAGGCCTTCGGACTCGCGGCGGACCCGGACGGGCGCGGCCTCTATGTCGGCGACTGGTCCGGCAACCGGGTGCTGCGTATCTCCACGCAGACCGGCGCGGTCGAGGCGGAGGTGGCGGTCGGGCGCGATCCGGCCGGGCTCACCGTCGGTGGCGCAGGTCGGCTCTACGTGGCCGAGCGCGAGGGCCGGAGCGTCGGCGTGGTCGAGACCGCCGGGATGACCCGGATCGCCGGCATCCCGGTGGGCGATGGGCCCTTCGCCCTGGCCTACGACCCGGTCCGCGACCGGCTCTACGTGGCCAACGTGCGCAGCAACGACCTCAGCGTCGTCGACGCCGCAACGCTCAGGCCCGTCGCCACGATACCGGTCGGGGCGAGCCCCTACGGCGTCGCCGTCAGCCCGGACGGGCGCCGGGTGGTCGTCACCAACCAGCATGCCGGCACCGTCTCGGTCGTCGATGCCGACGCGCTGACGGCGGTCGCCACGATTCCGGTGGGCCGCTATCCCGAAGGTGTGGCGATCCTCGGTGGACGCGCCTACGTGGCGAACTGGTTCTCCGACGACGTCTCCGTGGTCGACCTCGCGGCGCTGAAGCAGACCGGCCGGATCCCGGTGGCCGAGGGCCCGCGCACCGTGGTGGCGCAGCGTCAGGGGCCTGTCGC
>NZ_VRVD01001094.1:0-861 GCF_008040015.1 Methylobacterium sp. WL18
GCGACGAGCCGGCCGAACGCCGCGGCGTGCTCGGGCGTGCCGGTGCTCAGGCATCCGTTCCGGAGGCGCAGCAGGCCCCGGCGGACCAGGGCGTGGGCGGCGCGGTTCAGGAGCTGCACGCGCCCGGACCGGTCGGTCACCGCCACCCCCTGCTCGAGATGCTCGACCAGCCGGTAAAGCGCGTCCTCCAGGGGTGCCGGTTCGCGGATTGCGCGTGGGTCGCCGAACCCGCAGGGCGGATCGGGCGTCGGCGTGGCGTGCCGGTCGAACGGGCGCAGGGTGCGGTCGGGACTGACGATCACGCGCGGCCCTCATGGGATCGAACATGGGATCGAAGCGGATGGCAGGATGAAGAACCCGGTTCCCCGCGCGGTTATTCCCGGGCGCCGGCGGAATTCGTCACTCCGGTCGGGCGGTCCGGGCGCGGTACAGCGCGACGAAGCCCCGCAGGTCCCGGGCGTTGAGGTCCGACACCGCCCAGTAGGTGAGATCGCCGGCGCTCCAACGCTCGATGAACGTCCCGTCCCGGCGCTCCTCGGCGTCCGATCCATCGCCGGCCGCCGGCACCACGGTGACGCTGATCACGTGGCGGTCGTGGCGGTAGACCAGGGTCGGCACCGGCTTGCCGTCGACGATGTCGATCCGGCCGCCGGCCAGCGGGTAGCCCCGCTCGGCGAGGTCGGGTGCGTCGGGGGCGATGATCGTGCGGCCGTTGAACCACGGCTTGACCACGTGCCCGTCCGCGGAGGCGATATCGAAGGGCTGCGGCGCGGCGAGACCCCGCAGATGGCCGGCCAGGATGGCCTCGGCTGCTTGCGGCGGGGCGTCGGCGTTCCCGGGGGGAACGACCCCGCCGAGCGA
>NZ_VRVD01001095.1:0-860 GCF_008040015.1 Methylobacterium sp. WL18
GCCCCCACTGGGCGGCGGTGGCGGCCGCCGCGACGGCGCTCGCCGTGGTGCCGCTCATGCTGGCCCTGTCGCGCCATCTGGTCGGGGGGAGGGCGGCCCGGAGGTGCTGATCCGGTCTCCCACACTCCAGGACGGCACCGATCCGTGAACACCCCGGCGGCTCAGAGCACCCCCAGCGTGCTCACCCGGACCGGCTCGGAGCGGCCCTCCACCGGGATCTCGCGGATCGCCGTCGGCGTGGCCTTGGCGGCGCGGTAGACCGCCTCCGAGACCACCGCGATGCAGCCCAGAACCTTGGTCAGGCCCTGCAGGCGCGAGGCGACGTTGACGGTGTCGCCGAGCGCGGTGAAGCGGGCGTCGGTGGCGTCGCCCATCTCGCCGACGATCGCCAGGCCGGCATGCACGCCGATCCCGTACCGAAGGGTGTGCTCCAGGTCGGCGGCCAGGAGCTCGTTCAGGGTGGCGACGTGCTCGGCCACGAGCTCCACCGCCCGGAGCGCGTCGCGCGCCGCCGGCTCGGGTTCGGTCTCGAGGCCGAACAGGGCCAGCAGGCCGTCGCCCAGGAACTGGTTGGTCGAGCCGCCGGCCTCCCGCACCGCGTCGCCGACCGCGCCCAGGAAGCGGTTGATGATGAACACCGTGTCGTAGGGCAGCCGCTCCTCGGCGAGCCGGGTCGAGCCGCGCAGGTCGACGAACATCGCCACGATGAAGCGCTCCTCGCCGGATTGCGCCCGGTCGAGCAGGTCCGCCTGCCGCACCGGCGGCGGCAGCGGGAACAGCGGCACCACGGCGAGGTCGGCCTCGGGCCGGAACTGGCAGGCGAGGCGCACCCCCGGCCCGGCGGCGATCCGCTCCAGCAC
>NZ_VRVD01001096.1:0-859 GCF_008040015.1 Methylobacterium sp. WL18
TAGCGATGGCGGCCCGCAGCGGCTGACGCTGACAAGCCCCCTCGCCGGCCGCGATCCGACCGAAACGTTCGATGTGCCGGCCCTCGCGCGTGCGGTGGAGGCGGCGGGGCTCGCCGTGCCGGGGCTGCCGGCCAAGACGCTGGTGGTGGTCGAAGGGCGCCTGGGTGCGGAGCTGCCGGAGGCCGACGCGTACCTGTTCTCACATATATCCGGGGACATCGGGATCGCGGTCGCCGGAGGTCAGGGCTTTCACGATCTCGCCACCTGCGCTGCGGAGGAGGCGCCGGCCGCGATAGCAGCACTGCTGCAGGCCTTCGCCCGGACCGGATTGCGGCGAATGCGCGATCTGTCGCCCGATGACTTCAGCGCACTGGACAATGCCGTTCGGGTCGAAATCCCGACGCAGGTCCCCTCTCCCGTGCGGGAGAGGGGGCACCGTGGCGTCCCCCGATGGGCAGTGCCCTTCTCGCCGCGGGTCGGTGTCGAATGGTTGGCGCCAAGGCAGCGCATCCTCACGGTGGATGCGCCGTTCGGTCGCTGCACGGCCGATGCCCTCGACCAACTCGTGGGCCTTGCCGCCCGCCTCGGCGCCGAGGAGATCCGCCTGTCCCCGGCCCGCGGCTTCGTCGTGCTGCCGCTTCAGGATCCGTCCGCCGCAGATCTGACGGCTCTGGCCCGCAACTTCATCATCGCCCCCGATGATCCGCGGCGCAGCGTCGCCGCCTGTACGGGCGCGCCGGCCTGCGCCTCCGGATCGACGCCGACGCTCGTGGATGCCGCGCGTCTCGCGACGATGTTCGCGCCCCTCGGCCTGGAGGGGCGCTAACATCGTCGCGAGACGCGCGGCATCCACGAGCGT
>NZ_VRVD01001097.1:0-855 GCF_008040015.1 Methylobacterium sp. WL18
CCGCCCCCCCCCCCCCCCCCCCCCCCCCCCCCCCCCGCCTCATCGGCGAGCTTCAGGCGAAGGGCGGGCATTGGCTCCGTTTCCCGGCCGCGTCGAAGAATCCGGCCAGCATGGCGATCAACGTCGTGCGGCTGATGGCCCTGTGTCGGCGCGAGGGCGTGCAGATCGTCCACGCCCGCTCCCGGGCGCCGGCCTGGGTCGCGCTCGGGGCCGCACGCCGGCTCGGCCTGCCGTTCGTCACGACCTATCACGGCAGCTATTCCGGCCGGACCGGCGTGAAGGTGCTGTACAATTCCGTGATGGCCCGGGGCGACGTGGTGATCGCCAACTCGCGCTACACCGCCGACCTGATCCACCGGCTGCACGCCGAGCAGGCCGGCGACCGCGTCCGGGTCATCCACCGGGGCACGGATCTCGCGGTGTTCAATCCGGTGGCGGTGGGCGCCGGACGGGTCGAGGCCCTGCGTCGGGCCTGGAACGTGGCGCCCCACGAGCGGGTGATCCTGCTCGCGGCCCGCCTGACCGCCTGGAAGGGTCATCGGGTGCTGATCGACGCCGCCGCGCAGATGCGGGATCGGGGCGTGTCGGACCTCGCGGTTGTGCTCGCCGGCGATCCGCAGGGTCGGACGTCCTACGAGCGCGAGCTCGATGCGCTGATCGCCGCCCGGGGCCTGGGCGGCATCGTGCGTCGGGTCGGCCACTGCACCGACATGCCCGCGGCTTTCCGCGCAGCGTCCGTGGTGGCCGTCCCGTCCGTGGAGCCGGAGGCGTTCGGCCGCTCGGCCGTGGAAGCCCAGGCGCTGGGCACGCCCGTGGTGGTCTCCGATCTCGGCGCGGTGCCCGAGACGGTGCTGG
>NZ_VRVD01001098.1:0-851 GCF_008040015.1 Methylobacterium sp. WL18
AGTCGGCGCGATCGTCGTGCGCGGGGGCGTCGCCGAACGGGGGCAGGGTGCCGTCCGGCTCGAACAGCGCGACCAGGTCGGCCCAGGCCTTGGCGAGGCGCCGGTCGAGGTCGTCCGCGAGGGCAGCCAGGTCCGGCCGGGCGCCCAGGATCGGGATGAGGACCGAGGCCAGGGTCAGGATCTCGAGGCTGCGATGGTACGACGGCTCCGCGATCACGCCGCCCGCGTCGATCATCGCGTCGAGGCCGCTGCGCAGGGCATGCGTCGCCAAGCCGGTCCAGTGCCGCGCCATCGGCAGGGACGGCAGAACGAGGCCCACGCCCAGGAGAGCCGTCGCCGCCTCCACCTCCAGCAGCGAGCCCGCCACGGTGTGCTGGGCGAGGATCTCGGCGAGCGCGAAGGCGTGCCGGACGACCTCGCCGCCGAGGATCTCGACGGCCGCCCCATCCGGAGCGGCGTCTTCCCGCGCGGCGACGGGCAGCAGGCTCAGCAGGGCCTCCAGGCGCAAAGCCATGCAGGCGGGGTGCAGGCTCAGCGGATCCGCCGGCTGCCCCCACGGATTGGCCCGGGACCACGCGACGGCCATCGCCACGGCCCGCGCCCGGATCCGGGGATCCGGGTTCTCGGCGGCGGCACCGGCCCAGGACAGGGACTGGAACGCCAGCCGCCAGGCGGGAGACCGGAACGGGTCCGCCGCCCAATCCACGACCTCCGGGAGCGGCCAGGCGGGCTGCCGGGCGAGACGGAGGGCGCGCCCGTCCATCCAGTCGGGCGCGCCCGGTTTTTAACAAAAGAACCAGCCCACCCAATAAAAATTGTATATAAAGGTGGTGGCCCGTTAATTTAAAAAA
>NZ_VRVD01001099.1:0-851 GCF_008040015.1 Methylobacterium sp. WL18
AGCAGCGTCACGGCCGTTCGGCCTTCCCGGCGGCGCTCCGGCAGGGCTGCCCGCCCCGCTCCCTCATCCGGAGAGGCCCGGAGGCCCTCGATCGATCGCCCTTCGGTCTCCCGGGCGCCGAACGCGCTTGCGCCTCGGGACAGGGCGCCCGTCGCGTTCCGTCATCGACCTCGGCCCCAAACCTGCGGGAGACGTCCCACCGCGGCTCGCGCGGCGGGATGGCCCTTTTGAGAAACGCGGCCTCGTCATCGCCCGCCCCGCGCGATGAATCGAGCAGCTCACAGCCCCCCACGGGCCGCCGCGCCGCGGCCGCCTCGCAGGAGGCCCCCGAATGCCGCGGCGATCCCCGGCACCCGCCTTCGAGGCCGCTTCGCGGCATCTCAGAATGACGGATCGGGTCGGGATATGGGTCGGTCACGAACGTCATGCGGCGGCGATCATAGGCGCAAACCGGCGCGGGCGCGCGGTCCTTCCCTCACGGCAGCAGCGCGAGGATGACGGGGCCGGCCGGCGCATCCGGCCCGGCGCCGACCTGGTCCGGCCGGACCCCGGCCTGGAGCAGATACTCGATCACGGCCTGGGCGCGCAGGCGCGGCAGGGCGAGGGGCGGGTCGTCCGTAGCCTCCTTGGGCGGTTGTTTTGCTGTTTTCTGAGACGATGCGGGCTTGGACGCGGCCGACTTGCCATCCGAAGTCTTGCCATCCGAACTCTTGGCAGCCTCGGGTTTCTTCGGGGCCGCGTGGGTCTCGGCCTGCGCCTTCGGGGCGGGCTTCGCCGGCTCCTTCGGCGCATCCTTGACCGCACCGGTCGCCGCCGGCTGGGCGGCCATCGGGGTCGGCGGGGTCTCGGTG
>NZ_VRVD01000109.1:0-10620 GCF_008040015.1 Methylobacterium sp. WL18
GGGTGCCGGGTGGGCGGGTCTTGTCGCGCAGCAGGCCCGCGACACCCTCCTCGGCAAAGCGCTGCTGCCAGCGCCAGACTGCGGGCCGGCTGACGCCGGCCTGCCGAGCCACGTCCTGCACGCTCAAACGTTCGAACGAGAGCAAGACGATGCGCGCCCGCTGGATGTAATTGAGCGGACGGGATCGATCACCGGCGATCGCGGACAGCGCTGACTCGGTGGCATCGTCGAGGAGCACGCAGACGGTCTGAGCCATCGCCCAGACTCGCATGCATCACCCCCCGTGTGAATCCTCTGACCGCGTCAGTGCACTAGGATGCGGCCCAGGCCGGCCGGGCGCCGATCGCAAGCCAGGTACTCGCTCGCCGCCCCGAACTCGACAAGATCGAGAGCGAGATCCGCAGGCGGAAGCCCGATGGCCGACCGCCTGTTAACAGCGTTGGCACGACCATGATCCAGAGCCTAACACCCAGAGATCCTAATGGTACGAGTTCGAGTCGGCACCTTTTGCGCCCACCCTTCGTCATGTATAGCAGACGGCCTCATAGACGCATGAACGAGGATCGGCACGGCCAACAATCAGGACGTATCCCCGCCATAATGCTCGTCGTCGCTCGAAGCCTGCCAGACACGGATGCGAACATTCCTCATATGT
This sequence comes from Methylobacterium sp. WL18, assembly GCF_008040015.1. Lineage (NCBI taxonomy): Bacteria > Pseudomonadati > Pseudomonadota > Alphaproteobacteria > Hyphomicrobiales > Methylobacteriaceae > Methylobacterium > Methylobacterium sp. WL18. The sequence continues at coordinate 656 of NZ_VRVD01000109.1, forward strand.
GCCACACTGTCCTAGCGGACCGAGGCCGTAGTTGCGGATACGATAGCCATGCCGGTTCTCTAAGCGGCCGCGCTCGCAAAATTAGCGAACTGAGCCGCTGCGTAACACATGCACTGCCAACCAAGTGCGGCGACAAAAAACGTGCGCGTCTATAATTCGCCGCGAGAGAACCAGATTTAGAATAAGCCGGTCGATCTTCGACAGATCGCCATCAGGGCAAGAGAACCAACAGGATCGTTGCGTTTTATACAATAGGAACCTGCATCGCCAAAGAAGCCGAGTACCCTAGTGGACGCTACTCAGCACCTCACCACACCGGGTTTAACAACAGGCCTTCTTATTCTGAATGCGCGACCGGGAGCAGCAAGCAACAGTATGACAAACTATGAAAAATTCAACCACGATCTGAATGAGATTCGTTGCCTGTTGACAGAAAGCGGGCTTTTCGATTCCGAATGGTATTTGAAAAACAATGGCGATGTTCGTATCGCCGGCTTAGACCCATTGGAACATTTCGTAGGAGATGGAAGGATTGAGGGCCGAGATCCAGGGCCGGATTTTGACACAGCTTACTATCGCCAACAACACTTGTCAGATATAGACATAAACACACCGGCTATAGATCACTACTTAAAGATCGGAAGGGCACAAAACCTTCCCACCAATAAATTCTATCGCCAAAATGAATTCCGCCGCCTACTCATAGAAAGTGATCTCTTTGATGCCGAATGGTATTTAAGAAACAATAGCGATGTGCGGGCCGCCGGTTTAGATCCACTGGAACATTTCATAGTGGACGGAAGAATGGAGGGCCGAGATCCAGGGCCGGATTTTGACACAGCTTACTATCGCCAACAACACTTGTCAGATACAGACATAAACACACCGGCTATAGATCACTACCTTAAGGTAGGAAGAACGCAAAATCTTCCAGCGAATAAGTTTTACCGCCAACATGAATTCCGCCGCTTACTGGTAGAAAGCGAGCTATTCGACGCCGAGTGGTACCTAAGGAACTACAACGACGTGCGCATCGCGCGCCTAGACGCTTTGGAACACTTTGTGACGGCGGGCGCTTACGAACACCGGGACCCTGGGCCAGACTTCGACACGACATATTACATAGAACAGGCCCCGGGGTGCTCAGTGAATGACATGTCGCCAATAGAACACTATTTAAGGATCGGTAAGCTTGCCGGAGTGAAATTCAAAGGTCCATCACCCTACCAAAAATGGAGGAACAATTTTGACCTAATAAGCGATTTAGACCGCCAAATAATTACTTCCAGCTCCGCAGAGTTCTCTGCAATTGAGTTCGTGCATTATAGTTTTTGGTGCAAAGACCCTTCGACCACTGAAATTTCCGAACAAATCGGGGCCCGTTATCGACAGACATCGCTCTCGAAAAACTCTAATTTTCGCACAATATCGAGAGAAATAACGGAATTGTCCGTAAACAATTCCGTTTTAATTTTATCCTATGGAAATATTCGCCTTAGGCCACACGCCGCGTATACGTTTGCTTCCAGAATCAGCAACAGCGGCGCATCCGCGTGGTACGCGGACCATGATTACTATGATGATTCGGGAGAAGCGATAAATCCAATATTCAAACCTGACTTTTCTCGTTATCTGATGATTACTCAACATTACATCGGACCTGTCATTGCCATAAAACTCGACTCTGCGACACTTGACTCTACGCTGGAACTAATCCGTGGAATAATCAACTGTCCAACGCCGAAGATGCTGCCGCCGATAGTATCCGAACACTTAGCAGAGCGGCAGATTGAACATGTTCCGATGGTTCTATACGGAATCGATGAGCGAGAAGCTTCGCTGCTATATCCCTATTCTAAGAATTATTTTGAGCCGATCGCCAGAAATATTGTCAATCACTTTGAGGGGGGATACATCCCGTCGTCATCTATCTCCATAATTATACCGACGAGGGATGCCTTCGAGATATTGAAAAACTGTATAGAAAGCGTCTTGGAAAAGACAGGATACCCTCGCGAGCTGTTCGATATCCTTGTCGTAGACAACGGCTCTACTGACCCAGAGAGCTTGGATTATCTGCGTCTATTGGATAGAAATAATATAGCTTCCGTGGTCGAGCATCCAGGCTCGTTTAACTTTTCTGCAATCTGCAATACTGGGGCAGAAGCATCCCGCTCTGATATCTTAGTTTTTCTGAATAATGACACAACTGTTATTGATCCGGACTGGCTTCAACATTTAGCCCATTTTGCAGAACAGTCTGATGTGGGTGCGGTTGGAACGCAATTGTTATATCCAGACGATACAATACAACACGCCGGGATTATTCTAGGAGTTCAAGGCGTTGCTGGGCATAGATTAGTTGGTTTTTCGAGAGAGGGTGCCTCTAGGATAGACACAACGCGAGAAATGATTGCTGTTACAGGCGCATGTTTAGCGGTCAGACGAAAAATCTTTGTGGAAGTCGGCGGCTTTGACACAAATTTGGGCATCGCCTTCAACGACATCGAATTTTGTTTAAACCTTCATAAACGGGGGCTTTCAAATTTCTATCTAGGCCTTCCGCTATTATATCATCACGAGTCTAAATCTCGGGGTCTCGATAATACAAAAGAAAAACAACTTCGATGCCTCAGGGAAGCTATCTATACTCGGCAGAAATTTGCTGATCTGTTTAAAAATGACCCATTCTACAGCCCTAATTTGTCACTGCATCGTCCCGGATCATTGGCTTGGCCCCCGCGTGTAATTAAGCCTTGGCGCGCACAGCCCAAGAATAGAAAAGTCTTGATCCTCTCGGTTGGCCATCAAATTGGCCACGGAGTGGGTTGTGTTGTAGCTCTGCAGGCCGAATTCTTCGTCCGGAACGGTTGGAGCGTAACCGTTGGCGGCCCTGTATCGATGTATGATCGAGAGTATCCTTCATGCGAGAGGGCTGACTTGGCTGACGTTACGAAAGCTGCAGCGTATATAACAAATGAAGGATTTTCTTGCGTTATTGTCCACACGCCTCCGTTCTTCGCAATAGTTCGAATTCTCGGGCAGTCACCTGCTGTTTATTTTTATGATCACGGGGAACCTCCAGCGGAACTGTTCGATGACGAGGAACGCCGAAGTGATGTCGAGTGGGAAAAAAGATTCTGCGCTCCGCTGGCGCGAAGAGTTTACGTCATATCCCAGGCCATTTACGAACAGCAATTTGAGTCCACCGCTAAAATTCTACGTAACGGAAACAGTCATCTGTCGGTCTGGTCCGAGCAGTGGGCGCATCGCAGATCAGCTCTACGCTCTAAATTCGGCTTTGAAGGCCGAAGAGTAGTCCTAAATGTTTGCCGATTTCATAAAGCGGAGCGGCGATATAAAGGCATAGATGCGTATATCGATCTCGCCAAAGAGCTGCCGTATTCGTCTGCCGAACGTAATGAATACCTTTTTATTCTCGCTGGTCGAGGGGATCCGGACGATATTAAATACGTGTCGGAGCAGGGAGTTAATGTCTTCGCGAATGTAAGCGACGCCGAAATGGCAGAGCTATACGCGGCTAGCGACCTATATGTGAATTTGTCACGATGGGAAGGGTATAACTTGGGAATTGGCCAAGCACTGGCGATGGGGTTAAATGTTGTTGCATCCGACATACCCGCCCATCGAGAATTTGGTGTAGCCATTTCAAATTCTATTCCAGAGTTATGCAGACTCATCAATAGCTATTTCCGTGGAAATAGCGCCAATCCCGCTGATCGAAAAGCGAAAATTGACTGCTGGTCTGGTCCGCTTGAAGTACTATTGAGCGATTTAACAGCTGATTCAATTGTCCCAGTATGACATTGCAAGAGGTGTTCCGGTACGCCGTGAGGCGAGCAAAATCGGTCCTACTCCTGGTGCGCCGGGCCGACTGCTTGGCCGCGTTATCGGACACCTCGAAATACCCCCTTCCGTACGGTGCGGTGTCGTGATTCCCTGATGCTGTCGGCGTTGGGGAGGCTCGGATGGGTCAGCCAGGGTTCTTCGATCTGGATGAGCGCTATCAGCGTCTGTCGGAGAACGGCGACCCGCTGGTGAAGCTCGCGGCCTTGATCGACTTCGAGGCTTTCCGCCCGAAGTTGGCCACCGCACTGAAGCGGTCCGATGGGTCGAAGGGGGGCCGCCCGCCCTACGACCCGGTCCTGATGTTCAAGATCCTGGTCCTTCAGACACTCTACACGCTCTCGGACGACGCCACCGAGTTCCAGATCCGGGATCGGCTCTCGTTCATGCGCTTCCTCGGTCTCGGCTTCGAGGATTGCGTGCCCGACGCCAAGACGGTGTGGCTGTTCCGGGAGCACCTGACCCGGGCCGGCGCGATCGACGAACTGTTTGCAGCCTTCGACGCCTGGTTGAAGGGCAAGGGTTACCTCGCGATGTCGGGCCAGATCATGGATGCCTCAATCATCGCGGCTCCGCGTCAGCGCAACACCGATGCGGAGAAGGCGGCTCTCAGGGAGGACAAGATCCCTGACGCGTGGGCGGCCAAACCGAAGAAGCTGGCGCAGAAGGATCGCGATGCCCGCTGGACCCTGAAGCGGGCCAAGGCGCGGCCCGCAAAGGCGGACGGCACCAAGGCCAAGGTCGAGATCGCCGTTCCGATGTTCGGCGACAAGACCCACGTCTCGATCGACCGCAAGTACGGGTTCGTCCGCCGCTTCACCGTGACCAGCGCGGCCGCCCACGACGGGGCACAACTGGCCAACGTCCTCGACGCGACCAACACGGCGGGCGACGTATGGGCCGACACCGCCTACCGCTCGAAGACTAACGAAGCGCATCTCGCCAGGAATGGCCGGCGCTCGAAGGTCCACTTCCGGCGGCAGCCCGGCCTCGATCTGACGCCGGCGCAGCGCAAGGCCAACCGCGCCCGCTCCAAGGTCCGCTCAGCCGTCGATCCTTCGACAGGCTCAGGATGAGGCGGTGTTCGCCGGGCAGAAGCACCGCTTCGGCCTGTTCGTGCGCACGATCGGTTTGGCCCGAGCCCGGACCAAGATCGGGCTCGCCAATCTCGCCTACAACCTCAAGCGCTTCCTTTGGATCGAAACCCGGCCGGTGGCGGCCTGAGGGACGCTCGGGATAGCCCCCTGAGCTCGTTCACGACCACCGCCAGATTACCAGAACGCCAGTCCAATCACGCCAAAGCTGCGAGTGGCGTCAAATCGACGGCTAAACCCCGCAATTACAGGGTTCTTCGAGGTGTCCTATCGCAAGAAGGCCCGTCTTAAAGTGCATAAGCCCGCATGACTTTGTAAGCTGATTTTTTAGATGCCGCCCTGCAGCCGGTTTAATGGGCCAGCAGGCCGAGCTGGTCATTACCCTAGAAATAGCGACTTCGAAGTGTACCGAATGCTACGAGAAGCAAATCGTGCAATATTGGTGATCTGGCTCCAGCAGGCCATCTGTATGATCCCGGAATGTGGTGTGACGGGTCGAGCCTTTAGCGTTCGGGCTCTTTCGTCCGGACCTGAACGACGTGCTCGTAGGGCGCGAAGCCTCGCAGGGTCTTCAACCGACTGGCATGGTTTTAGGCATGCACGAACAGCCGAAGGTGAACCGCACCGGGTTTCCCCGAGGCTCCAACTCCTGAGAGGATGGAGCCATGACGAAGCGAACCCCACCGTATTCCCCTGAGGTCCGTGCCCGCGCGGTGCGGATGGTGCTGGACCACCAAAGCGAGCATGCCTCGCAATGGGCGGCGATCAGCTCGATCGCGGCCAAGAGCGGCTGCTCAGGCGAGACGCTCCGGAACTGGATCCGGCAGTCCGAGAGGGATAATGGCCTGCGCGGCGGCCCGAGCACGGACGAGCGCGAGCGGATCAAGGCGCTGGAGCGCGAGAACCGCGAACTCCGGCAGGCCAACGAGATCCTGCGCAAGGCATCGGCGTATTTTGCAATGGCGGAGCTCGACCGCCCGTTCAAACGATGAAGGCGTTCGTCGACGAGCACCGCGATGCCTACGGGGTCGAGCCGATCTGCAAGGTGCTGCCGATCGCCCCGTCGACGTACCGTGCCCATGCCGCACGGCGTGCCGATCCGAGCAGGCTACCGGCATGGGCCAGGAGCGACGCTGCGCTGATGGTCGAGATCCAGCGTGTTCGAGGCAAACTTCCACGTCTACGGCGTGCGCAAGGTCTGGCGGCAACTCGGCCGGGATGGAATCACGGCGGCCCGGTGCACCGTCGCGCGGCTGATGCAGGCGATGGGACTGAAGGGCGTCGTGCGGGGAAAGCGAGTCCGGACGACGACACCTGATCCAGCAGCGGTGTGCCCGCTCGACCGGGTCAACCGGCAGTTCAAGGCACTGCGCCCAAACGCACTTTGGGTCAGCGACTTCACCTACGTGGCGACCTGGTCCGGGTTCGTCTACGTGGCTTTCGTGATCGACGTCTTCGCCCACCGCATCGTCGGTTGGCGGGTCTCACGAACCGCCCACGCCGCCTTCGTGCTCGACGCCTTGGAGCAGGCCCTGCACGAGCGTCGTCCCCTCCAGGGCGGCGGCCTCGTGCATCACAGCGACAGGGGCTCGCAACTTGGGTTCAAGCGGTCGTCGCAACACCATCTTCCACGGCGGCCAGCACAGCGTCGAGCGCCTCTGCCGGCGTCTTCCAGTTCAGCGTCTTGCGCGGTCGGCTGTTGAGGGCCGCGGCCACAGCAGCAAGATCGTTCGCGCTGTGGGCGCTCAGATCCGTTCCTTTTGGGAAGTACTGCCGCAGTAATCCGTTCGTGTTCTCGTTCGTCCCCCGCTGCCAGGGTGAGCGCGGATCGCAGAAGTAGACCTGCAGACCCGCGTCAATCCGTAAGCGCACATGCTCGGCCATCTCCGCTCCCTGGTCCCAGGTCAACGAGCGCCGCAGTTGCTCTGGCAAGCCCGCGATCGTGCCGGTGATCGCCTCGCGGACCGCCTCGGCCCCGTGCCCCGCCAGCGCCGGGCCGTTCTTGGCACGCGGTGTCACCCCATGGCCGTCCATCGGCGGAAGATGCAACAGCATCGTGAAGCGTGTCGTGCGCTCGACCAGGGTCCCGATCGCCGAACTCTTCAGTCCCAGGATCAGATCTCCTTCCCAGTGGCCCGGCACCGCGCGGTCCTCGACCTCGGGCGGACGCTCGCTGATGAGCACGTCGGGGGTGACGAACGACTTGCCTCGGCCCAGGCTGCGGGCCCGCGGCACCCGCAACACCCGTCCTGTGCGAAGACACGCGGTCAACTCACGCTTCAGCGCGCCCCGGCTTTGGACGTAGAGGGCCTGATAGATCGCCTCGTGACTGATGCGCATCGTCGTGTCGCCCGGAAAGTCGAGCCTCAGGCGCTCGGCGATCTGTTGCGGGCTCCAGGATCGACCCCATCGCCGGCTCTGGCGTCGCCCGTGTCGCCGTCCCTTCCAGGCAACGCTCGGTCCAGGCAAGGCGCTCCCGCCCGGTGTTGCGACAGCACCGGCGAGCCGGTCCTGCACGTACGTCCGCAGCACCACGTTCCCCGCCAGCTTTGCTGGCTTGGGCCGGCGCGCCGCGCGTTCAGCGTGCCACTGCGCGGTCGTGGCGCGATAATCCAGGCCGCCACTGCGGGTCGCCGCATTGCGCCGCAACTCTCGCGAGATGGTCGACGCCGCACGTCCCAGACGTCGAGCGACTTCTCGGACCCCGTGACCTTGCGCGTGGAGTATCGCGATTTCCTCCCGCTCCGCGAACGACATGTAGCGCGCAGAAGGCGACTTGGATGATGATGACAAGTGGGACGGTGCCATCCCGCCTGCCATCCGGAACCACCGCGAGCCGACCGGTGGCGAGATCCCGACCTTCATCGCTGCGTCCTCGCTGGAGAGACCCAGGGCGATGAACGCCCAGAACCCCCGCCGCGTCTCGCGCAGACCGACCCCGGGACGACCCGGTGACCGAAGCTTCTCGCGAAGAGACCGATCTGAACGTCGCCGACCCGCCATCACAACCGCCCTCCGCCAAGCCGTTGCGACGATCGGTTGAATTTACCCAATACCTTGCTCTGCGCTACACCGAGCGGCTCGCTGACGCTGGTGTCGAGCCATCAGTCGGCAGCGTCGGCGACAGCTATGACAATGCTCTGGCCGAGACGATCAACGGCCTGTTCAAAGCCGAGGTGATCCGTCGGCGTGGGCCGTGGCGGTCGTTCGAGGCGTCGAGTTCGCCACCCTCGAATGGGTCGACTGGTTCAACACCCGCCGCTTGCTCGAACCGATCGGGAATATCCCTCCCGCCGAGGCCGAAGCGCGCTACTATGCCCAGACTGAGGTGCAAACCTTGGCCGCCTGACCCAAACCAAATGGCCTCCGGGAAACCCGGTGCGGTTCAGTTGCAGAAAGCTTTCGGGCCTGTGCGGTTGCGCGGGGTATGGCAGAGAACTGGACCGCGTTGTCGGTCAGCACCGTGTGGATCCGGTACTGCACGAACGCCACCAGGGCACGCTGGACGTCAGATGCTGTGTACTGCTTGGCCTCTTTCTCCAGCTTGGCGAACGCCAGCTTTGAGGTTCGGTGGATGGCCACAAGCAGGTGGGGCTTGCTTTCCCAGTCCTGACCTCGGCGATGTTGATGTGTATGGAGCCGATGACGCCATAGGCGAATCGTTTCCCCTTGAGCTTGTGGTCTTCCATCTCTGGCAGGCGGCTGATGCCGTGCTGCTGGTGTTCTGACATCGACAGATTATCCAAGCGCCACCTGATAACCATCTGCTGGGCCAACACAAATTCGAGCAGGCAGCGAATCAATTGTCTGGTTCTCTGCACTAGCTGCTCTTGGCCACAAATATTAAATATGATATGCGTTGCGCGAAAAATCTATCGAGCAACCTTCTGGATTTATTCTTCAATGCCGGTCATTCATCTAATAAGTTTTGCAGATGGGCCTTACACAGCTCGGAAAAAGACATTCATACAGGAAGCTAAAATTATGAATATGTATAGCAATATCGCAGTTCATAACTACGATACTCTGCCGCGCGATTTTTTAGCGGAGCACAAAAATTTCATCGCTTCTAATAAGCGCGGCTTCGGGTACTGGATCTGGAAATCAAAAATTATCCTCGATAAACTGAAAAGCCTGCTTCCGCATGAAATATTAGTATATGCTGATATTGGCTTCCGTCACAATCCTAATGGTCGCGATCGCATGATCGAATACGCAAGAATTGCACAAGCATCAAAATACGGAGTTCTAGCTTTCCAGCATCCATTTGTCGAATATTATTGGACCAAGATGGATCTTGCTCACCGACTCAATGTTGCGAATGACTTACGCATTATGGCAACATCGCAGTTTGCTTCGGGGCTATTGGTACTCGTGAAAAATGATCACGCACTCTCTTTAGTCGAAGAATGGCAAAAAATCTCCGTGGAACACGACTATCATTTTATCAACGACGCAAAATCAATAAGTGCTAATGATCTCCGTTTCATGGAGCACCGTCACGATCAAAGTATATTAAGCCTACTCGTAAAAATTCGCGGCGCCGAAGTAACATTTTACGAAACTTCGTTGCATAAGGTGGCATACGAACTCCACGGGCATCAATGGCCGATGCTGGCAGATCGTCTCAGATCATAGGTGCTTAACTGTTTGGTTGCGGAACGTCGTTGGGATGTGGCACGCTGGGCGATCAATGACCTGACCGGCTGGCTTTGGACCGGGCTGATTGAGAGGATCAGCCAGGACCGGAGGGGTCGGACATGCGGCGAGGTCAGAAGACGAACGCGGAGCAGGTGGTGCTCAAGCTGCGCCAGATCGAGGTGCAGACAGCTCAGGGCAAGAGTTTGGCCCTTGCATGCAGGGATGCGGAAATCTCTGAGCAGAGCTATTATCGCTGGCGTAAGGAGTACGGCGGCCTGAAGGTCGATCAGGCCAAGAAGATGAAGGATCTGGAGCGCGAGAACGCCCGGCTTCGTCGCCTGGTAGCCGATTTATCTCTGGCGG
>NZ_VRVD01000010.1:0-37967 GCF_008040015.1 Methylobacterium sp. WL18
ACCTTCACCGGAATCGTCGACCTTCAGGCCGCCATCAAACGCTACATCGGCGAGCACAACCGAAGCCCACGACCCTTCGTCTGGACCAAGCCCGCCGCCGCCATCTTCGACGCCCTCAATCGAGCCCCTGAACCTTCCGTCTGAATCGTTGCACTAGACTTCTCCGCTTGGCCGGCAACGCTCGCCCGACCAGCTCCGCCAGCCAAGGTACCAGTGGCCAAGCTGCCTACCGCAAACTTTTACCCTTGGACCAGCTCGTGGGAGCCGGTCGGAACCCTTCTAAGGCGTGAACGAACCGGATCGTTTAATACGATTCCGAGCACCCGACCATTGGACAGCTGAATAGCTCGAACTGCCTCGGTGAGCTTGTCAATATCAGTTTTATTTACCGCCGCAACCAATACGACGCCAGTTAGCATATCGCTGATAGCATACGCATCCGAAGAAGTTGTTAATGAGGGCAAGTCGAGTATATAATCTCGCGGCCTATTTCTACAAGACAACACGGCATGCATTAGTCGAGCGCCTAAAAAAATATTAGGATTTGCTTTCAATCCAGCAGCCACAGCTGGCACAAAGTTGAGTGAGTTCGCGAGCCGAATTTCCGGAAGATCTACATCCTCCGAGAGCGACTCGATGGCGCGATCTAAGCCAATGGTCACGTTTGGCGCCAAAACACGCGTTAAATCGGGCTTCTGCAGATCCGCATCTACAAGTACTGCGGGATTGTTTGGGCCAGCTATAAGCTGGGCAAAGTTTGAAGTAACCACACTACAGCCATCTCCACTTTGGCAGGCAACAAAACCAATTGAAAATTGTTTAGATTTTTCCCTAAAAGGATATAGAGCCGTACGCAGATGCCGAACACCCTTCGCAAACTCAGTGTCCGGATGATCAATCACTGTTGTATAAGACAGCAGACTTGGACGCAAACGAGGTAAAATAACAAGACACTCCAAACCTAAAACGCGTCGAATTTGCTCGGGAGAGCGAACGTTGCGATCGAAGTGATTCGCAATCGCAATGGCAGCTATACCGGTCACAAGACCTGCGATGCCTGCCAACAACAAATTTAGCTTCGGTTGCGGATAAGCTGGGGCGAGTGGTCTTAGGGCTTGGCCGACAACCCGCGCGTCTGAGTCGGGAAAATCCATATTCGCAATTTCCCCGCTTGCAACAGCCGCGTCAGCAGCTTTTTTCTCAGCTTGAATAAGGGAAATACGGCCCTGCAGAAACTCACTTCCACGTTGTTCTGAAACGACATGAGAAAGGACTTGATCCCGGATGTAGGCAGCAGCTATCGAGTTTGTGATTCGCGCCGTTTCTTCTGGCTTTGTTCCCCGATAAGACACCTCAATGACGTACGACTGTCCAAGGCGCTTTGCTTGAACTCTGTCGTAAAATCTTTGGAAAGCTATTTCTCGAGCCTCGACGGCCCTTTGTTGTTCAGAGAGCTTGGGTGAAATACCAAGCCACTCTCGAATCGCCATCCGCTGCTTATTCCGGCTGCGTTCTTCCGCATTCTTTTCGTCGGAAGGAGAGTCATTCATAAGGTTAAGCGTATCAAAAACATATTGTAAATTCTTTACAGAGCGGATGATCTGAAGCTGACTATCTGCTTGAGCGCTGTCTAATATCGGCGCAACAGCGGAGGAGGCTGTTGCCGCGTCGATGCCCCCCGGGAGGCGCACTCGAGGCTCCAGTGCGATCTGCGCCGACGCGATATATTCGGGCTGTGCGAGCGAAGTGTAGCCGGAACCCAAGGCAACACAAAAAAGAAGCCATAGACACAGGAGGACCGTTCTGCGCCGAATAGCTACGATTAAGTCTCCGATCCAAGTTTCCCCGACACCTTGAATCACATTTTGCCGCCCGGGGGGCGCATGGTCAAAGCGCGCTTCCTGCTTTGTGTCGTCCGCACGGCTAAGAGGGCCGGTGAAATTCATTAGCTCACGATCCAATCACTGAGACACAAGCTCGAGATACCAGCTGCTATTATCATTGTAAGACATATCAGCTCATACAGAGCGGGGAATGTTTCAAATATTTAATTCAACGCACTCTAAATTGCTGTTGAGGCAGGTAGCTTCTTTTCTCTGCTGAATGGCGCCGGAAATTTTCATCTTTAATCAGAACCTTCCTAACTTTTTTGTTTCACTGCATCAGATTGTCGCTGGTCGCACTCCAAGGGAATTGCGCGTTGTCTCTTGGCCATCATCTGATACACGGTCCGGCTGGCTTGGCAACGGCGCTCATGAGCTCTCGACCATCCGTTCTTCCACAACGAGTCGTAGTTTGAAACTTTAGCGATGTTTGATGAGTAGGGCAAAAGTAATGGCAGCCACAAAGGCACCTTTCGACATCAGATTTGTTGAGCCGATGTGCAATCCGCAAGATATATTTATCAAAATGGGCGCTTGCGGAAACTTATGCAGCACATTGCGAGGTTTCTTGACCTTGTGAAACTATATTCGATCTTTGCGCGCAACCGTATCTTAATCCCTCGGCTCGACCGTCCAATCAGTTGTAAGCAGCCGGTATAATCAAAGATAAGCGCGTGGGGGACAATTTTAACCTGACTGTGTTTTGTGCTAAGCGCGTGGTCTAATAACACTGACTAAATCGCCATGTAGTTAACCAATTGCTTCAAGAGATGCGCCGAAGTTAAAAGTTTTTAGGGCGGCGCCACGGTTGCGGCGTTGGGTGAGTGATGCCAAGTTCCCAGAAAGCCAGCTGATTTTGGGTCAGGCGGCCATAGCCTCAAATTCGAATTATGCTGATAGCATGCTTCCGTTTTAGCAGGAGGCTCAGGGTCGATTGTTATAAGTAGTCGCCGGTAGTTGAGTAAGCAGTTTCATCCCGACGAGGCTCTTTAAAGCCTCGGGCAGCCGCCACTGCCCGCGCCGACGGATCGTTTCGGTCTTAAACAAGCCGACCCATCGCCACAGTGAAAACAATGCGACAAGAATCACATGCGCTACCCACCGACGGTTCGACCTGTGCCTAAGTAGTAGGCTCGGTCTTGCGGATGCCAATGAATCATGATCCAAGCTTGAGCCAAGGATGCTGCCGGCGAAAAAATGACGCTCGTGCATGGCTTGACTCGGGACAAAATGCGTCAAGTCTACTCCAACTTGTCGCGGTCCACTATCCTGACGCGCGAACATCTAGACCCCGAAGGCCGCTTAGACGAAACTGCTCCAATTCGCCTTAGGCATGGATATCATCGCCGAATCGGGTATGTTTGGTCAAGGTTATCAACCGTGTCATGCGTGTCCGGTCACATCCGAACGGAGGCCTCGGGATGGGTCATAATCGAAGCCTTGAGCTTGCCGCTCTCTTACGGTTATGTATTAATGCTGCGCTCGTGCGGTATTAGCTGGCTTTTGTGTCAAGGGTGAATCATGCGTGCTTCGATTCGCTGATTTTCCAAATCTTTTCGTAGCTTTAACTGCTCGATTATTTGAAACAAATGTTGTATCTTATGGTTTATGCTGTGGATCAAATGATATCTAACTCGTCCATTTTTGGGAAGTTCGTATAGCGTGAAGAATTTGTGGACAGCGATTAAATTTATTTATTTTGGTGAAACAGTTTCGAGGTTTTGATGAGCTGGCCGGCCGTCATTCTTTGGGTGCTTTTAATTTATTTTTGCGCATCGCGCGGTCCAGGTCTGTTGTACTTGATGTTGATAAGCGGAACATTTGGAAGTCTTCAAATGTTGCCCTTTAGTGGCGGCGTCAATTTGTTACCACAGTCGGCCTGCGCGGCCGCGTTTGTAATGAAGGCTCTAGTTCAGCGAGGCAATATCTCGCGAGCTATAGACTCGGCAATTGATCTTCAGCGGATGGCGCTTTTCACAGTATTCGTCATCTATGGCGTTTTCAGTGCATTTGTTTTTCCGAGGGCTTTCCTTGGACTGTTTGAGGTCGTACCAATTTCGATTACACTGTCGGGTGCGGATATATTGCATCCAAGCTCAGGAAACTTCACTCAAAGCTGTTATTTCATACTGTCATACGCTACGTCGCTTATCTTTTCAGTGATCGGCCTATCATCGGCGACACGGCTGCACTACAGGCGCGCCCTTATATGGTCTGCTTACGCCCTTGTAGTAAGTGGGATCATTGACCTTGTCGCGTTCACATTAGGCATTAGCACAGTTTTAGAGCCGTTCCGTACTGCATCCTATGCGTTTTTGACTGATGTCGAAGCTGAAGGTGTTAAGCGTGTAGTAGGGCTAATGCCAGAAGCTTCGACTTACGGGACAGCTTGCGTTGGCATGATGGGAACCCTCCTATTTCTTCGACCTCTTTACGAAGAGGTGTCTGAGCGCCGCTCGTGCCGAATTGCTATTGTTTTACTTGGAATAATGACAGTTTTGTCAACGTCATCGACAGGATTTATTGGCCTGGCGATGCTTGGCGCTGTATACGCTTGCGATTTGCTATATCGGATGCTTAATAAAGATTCGTTTAGGCGTGGTAATATTCCCGGCGAATTGATGGTTGTATCGTTAAGCGCGCTATCTGTTGTTTTTATGTTCTTGCTCAATCCAGCGTTATTTGACCCGCTTCTTGCAATGTTGAACACGATGGTCTTTCAGAAAACAACTTCCGCTTCTTATGTGGAGCGGAGTATGTGGACGAGATTCGGATGGAACGCCTTTCTCGAAACTGGTGGTATGGGAGCTGGTCTCGGCTCTATTAGGGTATCGAACTGGACTGTGTCGATCCTTGGCAGTACTGGTTCCTTTGGGGCAGCACTGATGTTTGGCTTCATTGTGCAGTGTTTGTTGATGGGCGCACGAAATGCTTCCGGTGAAATGAGAGCGTTTGTTGCTGCATTAAAGCTCAGTTTGCTTCCGATACTTGGGATGTATTCGCTCGTCGCAACTGTTCCCGATATTGGGATTCCCCTAGCTGTCTCACTCGGCTTAATCTCCTCAGGGCACACACGGATTAGCCGAAGTTCCTTCCGTGCTGGCTACAGCTGATGTAATTACCCACAACCTTTCGCGGAGCGGATTTCGCGGTTTCCTTCGTCGGATGGATTGAAGCGATCTTGAGCGGCTTAGCCGCGAGGAGCTTATCGATCCTTCGACAGGCTCAGGATGAGGTGGTGCTTCGTCTGACACGTCCGGACAAGACCTCGCGCACCTTCCCCAAGCCGCCCGCGACGGATCGCAAGGAGTAATGCGCCCAGTTCAAGCCTGTCGGGGCCAAGCCCGGTCATGGGCGACACAGCCGGGTGATGAGCGACGGTCCCGATGCCGTCGTCGAGCATCGTCCCAACCAATGTTCGTGCTGTGGCAGCATCTTGCATAGGGAACTTTGCGCTGAGATCGTCAGCGTCTCCATGCGGATCGAGCTGCCCGCGGTGACGCCGATCGTGACGCAGTACTAGCGGATTGCCGTACAGTGCCCAAGCGGTGGAACGCGGCTTGTGTTTCCGGTGCTGAAGGAAGCGCAGGGCACACCGTTCGAGCCACGGCTGCACGCTGTGGCGACATACCTCAAGACTTTCCAGGCGCTCTCGTACGAACGCTTGCAGGCGGCGCTCTCCGACCTGTTCGGTATGACGCCCAGCCAGGGCGGGCTGATGAACCTACTCCGCCGGGCGCAGGGGCGCTTCCATCCTGGTCGCGACGCGGCCGTCTCGACCCTACGCAAGGCCACGGTCGTCGCCTCCGACGAGACCGGCGTGCGCATCGAGGGCTCGAACGCCTACCACTGACTCTTCCACTCAGCCGAGGCCGTGGTGCACACGGCCTCGGCGACGCGCGGCGCCATCGTGGTGCGGGAGATGATGGATGGGCATCGGCCTGCAGTGTGGATCTCAGATCGCTACACGGCTCAACAGGGCCACGCCGCCGAGCACCAAACGTGCCTGGCGCATCTGGCGCGCGATGTCGCCCATGTCGTCGAGGTCAGCGACGATCCCGTGCCCTGGCGTCTGCAACTTTGGCTGAAGACGGGCTTTTTTCGACCTCCTGCCCCGGCGCATGCTTCTGGCTCCTTGTCCTATTCGAAATGATTGAAAGCCATTTTCGCGAAGCAAGGCCATTCGCTTCATGCCCGTTTCGAAGGAGAGTATTCGGCAGCCGGGAACCATTTAGAGAAGAAAGCGCGGAAAAGCCATTCGAACTAACCAAGAGCCAAACTGAAGCAAGTGCAGGGCGTGGGTAGCGGCAATGTAAGATGCTGGCGGATGGTGTGACGATCTGGATCGATGGCTTCAGTCGTTCCTGGCGGGCGTGTCGCATTCGATCCGTCGGGCGATGTGCAAGCTTGACGTAACTGAGCTCGTCGGCTCGGTGATTGCAAGAGCGTCCAGCAGACTGCGGCTCGGGCCAATGGGGACCCAGAGACGACGGCTGAGTCGTCAAGATGTCATCACCCAACCGAGAAGCGGACGCGCCAAATAATTGTTGGACGTTAACGGCGCTTGTGACATATAAAAAACCGTCATTAGGCATTCTGCACTGAAGCCGAATTGCAATTAAGCTGAAGATTGATGGCAAGCAGTATCTTTCTCCAGTATGTATGCGCGCGATCAGAATAGTAAGTACCATCGAAAAAAGGCAAATAAGCAAGATCAGCGCCGTGACAGACACTTTTTTGGATGCAACAGGAAATTTGTGTCACCAATAGGCATACTTTTTATACGACGAATCGGCGCCTAAGACTTTCGTCCGATTAGTTTTGAGGGCATTCCAAGCAATTTGCAGAGAATTGGAGGCACTTTATGGAAAATTGATCGAAGTGTTAGATGGCCTTCTCTAGCAAAGAAAGAAACGCGGGTGAGCCGCTTGCGTTTCCCATGAAGTTGGTGGAAAGCTTGTTCGATAGCCTGGCGTTGCTGCAGCGTCTATGGCACAAGTCTAGGAAATTACAAGGTTGACAATTTGTCGAAGCGAAGTCCGGTTGGCTGATGCTAAACTCTTCGATTCGACTGGAGGCGCGTGTGGCTGACAATAATATATCGGTGGCCTATATCGTTTTGGCTCACTCCGACCCGTCTTTATTTGGGCGGTTGACAAGGAGGTTGCGTGACAAGCGCGTGGCCTTTTTCGTGCATTTGGATGTAAAAACCCCGATTGAGGCGTTTGAGGCAGAGGCTGACAGTCGAGAAGATATATATTTCACCCGGCCGCGCTTCAGGGTTATGTGGGCTGGAATAAGTCAAGTATCGTCTACCTTGGCAACAATGCAAAATGCACTAGAGCATACCACTGCTAATTGTACGCATTTTGTAATTATATCTGGCGCCGACTATCCAATAGCGACTAATGATGAAATTGTTGCCTATTTAGCTTCAAATAAACAAAGACAGTTCATAAGACGCTTTTCCTTGATAGAGTGCGGCGATAGACGGCAGTTATGGCGAGTTCGGGGAATTCACTTCCGCGAATGGGCTGATAGGTTCACCTGGCAACGCAAGCCGCTTTTCGCTTTGGAGCAAATGCTACACGCATTCCCAAGACGAATTAATAAAAATTTGACGCTGGCCCTGGGCTCAAACTGGGTAGCTCTTACTAGAGAATGCGCGGAGTATTGCGTCGGAAAGTCGCGCGAGGCCCCAGAATTATTCAACTTTTTGAAAATGTCTTTTGGACCGGATGAGATTTATCTTCACACTCTCGTCGAAAACTCGCCTTTTGTCGATCAAGCTCAAGACATAGAGCCATATCATGATATTACAAAAATTGGAGGGCCATTTTATTATGCGAACCTGCATGCCCTCGTGCCGAAAGTACCAATCAGAACCGCAGACGAAGCAAGAGAGATTTTGGCAAATAGGGGCGACAAATTATTTACTCGCAAATTATCGTCTTTTCGGTCCCAAGCTGCACTTGATGTGTTTGATCAATACATCGATCGTCGAGTAGATTCCTAATACCTCGGAAGCGGCTCGGTCGGCGTGTTTGATGAAAATAACATGAGCCAACCCTTTCAGGTTGGCTCATAAGCATCGTATCCAGCTGCAGTGAGGTAGTTTCGCGACTCATCCGGTCGGACGGCGGCGAACGCGTCCTCGGTGGCGATAGTCAGGTCGGCGGCGGTCCGTGCTGCAGCCGTCCGGAGGAGGGCTTTGACCTTGGCAAAGACCTCCTCATCCTGAGCCTGTCGAAGGATCGATCGGATTGAAGTCGGGACTGTAGGGCGGGAGGTAGAGAACCCGTGCGCCGACCGCCTCGATGGCCTCGCGCACCCCGGCGACCTTGTGGGCGTTCAGATTGTCGAGGATGACAGTGTCACCGGGCCTCAGCACCGGAGCCAGGATGTCGGTGACGTAGGCGCGGAAGCGCATACCATTCGTGGCTCCATCGAAGACGCTCCTGGCGATCAGTCCCGTGGCGCGCAGGGCGGCGGGGATGGTGGTGGTTTTGTAGTGCCCGTGAGGCACGGCGATCCGGCAGCGCTGCCCGCACGGAGCGCGACCATAGCGGCGGACCATCTTCGTCATGGCGGCCGTCTCGTCGAGGAAGACCACGCGATCCGGATCCAGATCGGGTTGCCCATCGAACCATTCCTCGCGCGCGGCCCTCACATCCGACCGCTCCAGCTCGGCCGCGTAGACAGCCCCTTTTTACGGGCGATCCCATGCCGGGCGAAGAAGCGTGACAGGCTGCTCGTGCTTGCCCGAACGCCGCGTTCGGAGAGCCTGTCGCGCAGTTCCCGCAGGAAGGAGAGCGGGTGTTCTTCGTTGAGTCGAAGGATCAGGGCGGCCTACGCTTCCAGACGCTGCGCGTTGCGCTCGCCGCCCATGGGCTTGGGCGCGATCTTCCCGTCCTGCCGGAAGCGCTCGTGCCAACGGACGGCGCTGGCCGCCCCGACACCGAAGCGTTTGGCCGCCTGATGCCGCGATGCACCTGCTTCAATCGCAGCGACCACACGCTCGCGCAGATCCACCGACAGGGCTGAAGGCATGGCAATCCTCCATCACAAGCCCATCCAGTGAATCACACGCCAGCCAGATCGCCTACCTCAAGCGATTCAACCCGCCAGGGCACGGCTTTAGGTCGTAAACCCATAACGGGTGGCACGGTTTGGTCGGGGCGTCGTTGGTTCTTCGAATGGAGGACCGAGGATGGCGCGGTTTGACCTGACGGATGCAGAGTGGGCGTTGATCGAGCCGGTTCTGCCGACGGACGTACGCGGCAAGGATCGGGTGGACGACCGACGGGTGCTGAACGGGATCTTCAGGCGGCTGCGCACGGGTGCGCCGTGGGCCGACATCCCGGCGCGTTACGGGCCCTACACGACCTGCGGCAACCGCTTCCGGCGCTGGCGCAAGCGCGGCATTTGGGATCGGCTGCTGGCTGCTGTGTCAAAGGCTTACGAGGGCGATCTACAGATGATCGACGCCACCAGCGTGCGGGTGCACCACCATGCAGCCTGCGCCAAAAAAAAGACGGCGGATCCGGTGGCATGGGTCGCTCACGGGGCGGCCTGACCAGCAAGATCCACGCGCTGGTGGATGCCGAGGGCCGTCGCGTGGCGCTGAAGATCACGCCCGGTCAGGCGTATGACGGGCGCTCGGCGACCGACATGCTGGGCGGGCTGGGTGAAGGCCAGGTCCTGCTGGGTGACCAGGCTTACGACAGCGATGCGCTGCGAGCCCGGATGGCCGAGCAGGGGGCTTGGGCGAACGTGAAGCCGATGCCCAACCGCAAGCAGGACTTGGCCTTCAGCCCGTTCCTGTACAAGTACCGCAATCTGGTCGAACGCTTCTTCAGCAAAATCAAACACTTCCGTGCCGTCGCTACCCGCTACGACAAGGATCCCGACAACTTTCTTGCCGGCGTCAAACTCGCCGCCGTCCGGACACCTCGAAGAACCCTGTAATTGCGGGGTTTAGCCGTCGATTTGACGCCACTCGCAGCTTTGGCGTGATTGGACTGGCGTTCTGGTAATCTGGCGGTGGTCTTGAAAGAGCTCAGGAGGCTATCCCGAGCGTCCCTCAGGCCGCCACCGGCCGGGTTTCGATCCAAAGGAAGCGCTTGAGGTTGTAGGCGAGATTGGCGAGCCCGATCTTGGTCCGGGCTCGGGCCAAACCGATCGTGCGCACGAACAGGCCGAAGCGGTGCTTCTGCCCGGCGAACACCGCCTCATCCTGAGCCTGTCGAAGGATCGACGGCCGAGCGGACCTTGGAGCGGGCGCGGTTGGCCTGGCGCTGCGCCGGCGTCAGATCGAGGCCGGGCTGCCGCCGGAAGTGGACCTTCGAGCGCCGGCCATTCTTGGCGAGATGCGCTTCGTTAGTCTTCGAGCGGTAGGCGGTGTCGGCCCATACGTCGCTCGCCGTGTTGGTCGCGTCGAGGACGTTGGCTAGTTGTGCCCCGTCGTGGGCGGCCGCGCTGGTCACGATGAAGCGGCGGACGAACCCGTGCTTGCGGTCGATCGAGACGCGGGTCTTGTAGCCGAACATCGGAACGGCGATCTCGACCTTGGCCTTGGTGCCGTCCGCCTTTGCGGGCCGCGCCGTGGCCCGCTTCAGGGTCCAGCGGGCATCGCGATCTCATCTCGCGCCAGCTTCTTCGGTTTGGCCGCCCACGCGTCAGGGATCTTGCCCTCCCTGAGAGCCGCCTTCTCCGCATCGGTGTTGCTCTGACGCGGAGCCGCGATGATCGAGGCATCGATGATCTGGCCCGACATCGCGAGGTAACCCTTGCCCTTCAACCAGGCGTCGAAGGCTGCAAACAGCTCGTCGATCGCGCCGGCCCGGGTCAGGTGCTCCCGGAACAGCCACACCGTCTTGGCGTCGGGCACGCCATCCTCGAAGCCGAGACCGAGGAAGCGCATGAACGAGAGCCGATCCCGGATCTGGAACTCGGTGGCGTCGTCCGAGAGCGTGTAGAGTGTCTGAAGGACCAGGATCTTGAACATCAGGACCGGGTCGTAGGGCGGGCGGCACCCCTTCGACCTGTGCAGTCCCGAGGTGAGATGGGTTGGATCGTATCTGAAGCGGTCTGGATCGTCTGCCCAAGCCCGGCAGGTCGCTTCATACGGAGTGAGGCCGCGTAGGGTCTTGAGCCGCCGAGCGAAGTTGTAGGCATCCAGGAAGGCGGCGAGGTGTTCACGCAGCTGATCGTGGCTGTCGTAATGGTAGCGCTTGACCGTCGCCTCCTTGAGGGTCCGGTTCATGCGCTCGACCTGGCCATTGGTCCACGGGTGGTTTGGCTTGGTGAGCCGATGCTCGATGTCGTGTGCCCGGCAGATCTGGTCGAAGCGGTTGACGCGGTACAGGGCGGTCGGGCCGCGACGGTTCTTGGGCAGCTCGGCGAACTGGATGCCGTTGTCGGTCAGGATGATGTGCAGGCGGTAAGGACAGGCCTCGATGAGTGCCTCTAGGAAGCCGCAGGCCACGGGCCGATCAGCGCGTTCGTGCAGCTGGGCAAAGGCGTATTTGGACGTCCTGTCGATGGCCACCCAGAGGTACAGCTTGCCTTCGCCGGTGCGAACCTCCGCGATGTCGATGTGGAAGAAGCCGATCGGGTAGCCCTTGAACGCTTGCTTGCCGGGCTTGTCGCCGCCGACCTCGGGTAACCGGCTGATCCCATGGCGCTGCAGGCAGCGATGCAGCGATGATCGGGTCAGGTGCGGGATGGTGGCCTGGAGCGCGTAGAGGCAGTCGTCGAGCGGCAAGAGGGTGTGCCGGCGGAAGGCGACGATCACCGCCTCTTCCTCGGTCGTGAGCACGGTAGAGTGCGGTATCTTCGGTCCCATCGCCGCGTCATGAACGAAGGCTCGCTTACGCCACTTCGCGACTGTCTTGGGGTTCAGTCCGTGCTGGGCGGCAAGATCTTTGAGCGGAGCTTTCGATCGCTGTAGCGCTGCTCTGACCGCGTGCGTGGTCGTGGCGCAGCCGTGAAGAACCTGTCCCATAACGCCTCCCGGAATGCAGCGACCTCAGCGAAACTGATGCCACCACACCTCGGGACTGCACACTTAGTTTATGCTTGCAATCCGCCCCGGCCCCGCACCGCTCTGGTTGGCCGCGCCGAGATCTCCCGCTCGCCCGAAAGCTCCGGGTGCTGGCCAAGCGCTACGGCGTCTCCACCGAGACCATTCGCAAATGGCGCAAACGCGGCCCCGATGCCTGTCACGATCGCTCGGCCCGGGCGCATAAGCTGCCCTGGCGCGCCAGCGATGAGGAGCGTGCCATCGTGTGCGCGCTCCGCCGCTTCACCGGCTTCCCCCTCGACGCGCTGACCTTCGTCGTCAGCCACTTCCTGCCGCACCTGAACCGGGACGCCGTCTACCGCATCCTCAGGGCAAAGGGCCTCAACCGGCGGCCGCCCGCCGAGCAGGCCCGGAAGCCGCACGGCACCTTCAAGGACTACGAGGTCGGCTTCGTTCATGTCGACGTGAAGCACCTGCCGAAACTGCGCGACCGCGACGGCACCACCCGCAAGCGCTAACTCTACGTCGCCATCGACCGCGCCTCCCGCTACGTGCATCTCGCGGTCAAGGATGACGAGACCACGGCCTCAGCGGTAGCCTTCCTCACGGACGCACTCGACGCCTTCCCCTTCCGGGTCACTGACGTGCTCACCGACCGGGGCTCCTGCTTCACGGCCGATGCTTTCGAGGCAGCTTGCGAGCGGCACGGTGTGCAGCATCGCAAGACGCGCCCGTACACGCCGAAGACCAGTGGCATGATCGAGCGCTTCAACGGACGGGTGCAGCGGGAGGTGCTGAGCATCATGATCTACAGCCACACCGACCTGGAGATCGTCCTGCGCGGCTTCAACGCGGCCTACAACGGTCGCCGTCAGCGCGTGCTCAAAAGTCTCTCGCCCAAGATGGTGCTGCGCCAGCGTCTCGAAGATGATCCCAAGCTGGCCAATCCCACCTACAATCCAGTTAGTTCAAGTATCATCAGACGCATCCTTCGCATCGTCACAGACGCCGAGGAGATCTCGCATCCAGATAGGCCACCAGTCGTTTGACCTTGCTGTTCTCGTCCTCCAGCTGCTTGAGCAGCCGGATCTCCGGTACGCCCATGCCGACGAACTGCTTCTTTCAGCGGTAGAACGTCGGCTCGGACACACCCATCTTCCGGCAGACCTCGTCCACCATCGCGCCGTTCTCCGCCTGCCGCAGGGCGTGGGCAATCTGTTCGTTCGTGAAGCGTTTGCGAGGCATAGTATGCATCCTCCTTCAAGGTTCAGGATGCCCGAAAAAGTTGCGCTTATACCGATCCTCATTGATCAGGACCCATGAGCCCAGGTGCGCAGTCCGATGGAGATGATGCGCCAGGGTCGGTCGATGAGGGTGTTCCAGGCGTGGCAGCAGTGTTCGAGGATGTCGGCGTAGGATTTGAAGACGCGGTTGCTGAGCCAGTTGTCGCGCATGAACTGCCAGAGGTTCTCCACGGGGTTCAGTTCGGGGGGGCGAGCCGGCAGGGGCAATAGGGTGATGTTGGCGGGCACTGCGAGTTTCTTGGTGGTGTGCCAGCCGGCTTGATCGAGCAGCAGTACGGCGTGCGCACCGGGGGCGACGACCTGGGCGATCTCTTCGAGATGCAAGGCCATCGCCTCGGTGGTGCAGCGGGGCATGACGAGGCCGGCCCCTTTGCCAAGGGCGGGGCAGATCGCACCGAAGATGTAGGCGGAGGCGGTGCGCTGGTCCTTCGGCGCCGCAGGTCGCGTGCCGCGCTTGGCCCAGCGGCGGGTGATCGTGTTCTTCTGGCCGACCCGAGCCTCGTCGGCGAACCAGATCTCTATCGGCTTGCCGCCGACGGCCTGCGCGATCTCCGCCATGCGGGCGGGGAAGGCTTTTTAAAAGCGAGGATGGCGTCCGGGTCCTGGGCGTGATGGCGCGGGCGGGCAGAGAGCTTGCGGTAGCCCATGGCTCGCAGGACCCGGCTCAGCGTCTGCTCGGACACCGACACGCCGTGATCCTCGAACAGGATCTGGGCGAGATCGACCAGCCGCCAGCGCACCACCCCGTGGGCGGCCGGCATCGGCCCCTGCTCGATCAACGCGCGCAGCGTCTCCCGCTGCTTGACGTTTAAGAGCGGGCGGGCCCCAGGCGCCTTGCCGCCGATCAGCCCGTCCGGACCGTGCGCGTTGAATGCCACGACCCAGTCCCGCACCGTCTGAAGCCCAACCCTGCCGAGAGCGGCAGCGGCCGAACGCGAGCTGCCCGCATAGATCGCCGACAAAGCCAGCAGACGCCGTGTTTGTGCGGGATTACGCGCGCACCTGGCCGAGGTGCGCAGACCGTCAGCGTCAAAGTCTAACCGCAGCGGTACCGGAGCAGCCATGACATCCTCCTCGGGCTCCAAACCCGAAGACAGAATCACCCCTTAGCCGCTGATGCTACCCCGTGAGTCCCGCTTAACGAGGGTTGGTATAAGCGCAGACCAGTT
This sequence comes from Methylobacterium sp. WL18, assembly GCF_008040015.1. NCBI lineage: Bacteria > Pseudomonadati > Pseudomonadota > Alphaproteobacteria > Hyphomicrobiales > Methylobacteriaceae > Methylobacterium > Methylobacterium sp. WL18. Next base: position 14,381 of record NZ_VRVD01000010.1, read on the forward strand.
TGCTGATTCAGATCCACGTGTCATAAAAGTGCTACAACGCCAAGGAGCGATTCTGGTAAATCAGACAGGAAAATGGCCGTAGATGTTGCAAGCGAAAAAAATAGCGTTATTAACGTAACGAGCAATGGATTGCATCCGTTATATCAAAATCATTCAACCGAAGACCACTCCTTTCTGGATCTTACTCGTAAAGTGCTACAGATGCAATTTAATGATTGGAGAAATACTTCAGCAAGTTCGCTCACTATAAACAACAGGTTTACAAATCAAAACATATCGTTGAGTTGCATTCAGCGCCAAGGGGCTCCGTAACTAAAATGAAATCTAACAATTTTTTTGCGATTAATGGGCGCTTCCTTACGCAAAATACTACCGGAGTACAGCGCTACGCGATGAACGTGTCAAGCGCAGTCGGCCAAATCATGGCCATTGATCAGATGACAGTACCGTTGTTAGGACCAAAAACTGCTATAGATCCTGGGGTAGCTGGCTTAACTCTCAAAAACGTTGGGCCCTTTAGAGGCCACGTTTGGGAGCAAAGTACTTTGCCGATTGTTTGGACAGATTGGCTTTTAAATCTTTGCAATACTGCGCCCGCATGTAAATCAAACCAAATCGTATGTATCCATGACGCAAATGTATTCATAGCGCCAGAGAGTTATGGCAAGGGATTCCGCCAATTTTATAAGGCTCTTCAGCCGATACTTGCTCGTCGCTCGGCAAAAATTACGACCGTCTCTCAATATTCCGCTGATCAGATCGCAAAGTATCTGTCCCTAAATTCGTCTAATATCGCCGTCTTATCAAATGGACACGAGCACGTTTTTAATTGGGATCCAAAAAAGGCTAAACATGCACATGCTCAGCTTCGACGCTATCCAGATGGCCAGCTGCGCCCGTTTGTCCTAGCACTCGGATCACAGGCGCGCCACAAAAATCTTGGTTTGTTGTTTGGACTTGCTGATCGGCTAGCGGCATTAAATCTCGATCTAGTTATAGCCGGAGGACAATCAGGCATTTTTGCTCATGAATTAATTCAGCGTAGCACAAATGTGAATCACCTCGGTTTCGTGACCGATCATGACCTTGCCTACCTTTTAGAGAGCGCCCTTTGCTTAGCTTTTCCTTCGTTTACCGAGGGATTTGGCTTGCCGGCACTCGAAGCGATGGCACTTGGCTGTCCGGTCATATCTACCGACCGAGCAAGTCTACCTGAGATTTGCGGCAATGCGGCTCTTCTAGCATCACCAAATGAGCCAGAACTTTGGATTGAACATATCGAAGCGTTGCTTGGAAGCCGTTCTCTCTGCCAAGAGCTCGCCGGACGCGGACGTTGTCAAGCAACAAAGTTCTCATGGGCTAAAACGGCAGAAGGTTATTTGGATTCTATGCGATCTCAACCACAATTTTCTAAGAAGTTGGGAGAAACGCTCTCTCAGCCCCCGGAAGTGGCTGTCGTCATCGCAACGTTAGGGCGTCCTGAAATTGTTACGCAAACATTGAGACGTATTATTGATAAACAAAGCTATGCAATTTCGACAATCATCGTTTCCTGTACGAAAGCCGAAGATGTCGGCGCCGCGCTGAATTGGCCAGAAATCACCGTAGTTACTGGTTCAGCGGGTCTTGCATCGCAGCGAAACCGTGCTTTAACGGCAGTGCCGAAAACAACGGAGATCGTTATATTTTTCGATGATGACTTCATTCCTGCTGCAAACTGGATCGAACTTACGACTCGTGTGTTTTGCGGCGAGATAGACGTTGTTGGCTTCACGGGCTCGGTGATTGCCGACGGCATAAAGGGACCAGGTTTGACCTTCGAGGACGCGGACCGTCTCATTGATCAAAAAGATTTAGCGAATCCATCGCCGCTAATTGAGCCGTTCAGTCCCTATGGTTGCAACATGGCTTTCCGTCAATCCGCGATAGGAAACCTAAGATTTGATGAGCGTTTAGTATTATATGGTTGGCTTGAAGATCGCGATTTCGGTGCAGCCCTGCGTCAATCCGGTGGTCGTTTCGTAAAGTGCTTGCAAGCGCAGGGTGTTCATTTAGGAGTAAAAAGTGGTCGTATTGCGGGGGATAGACTTGGATACTCTCAGATAATCAATCCACTATACATGCTTCGCAAGGGAACAATGTCTTACATGCAGGTGATTGATCATTTGTTTAGAAATTTTACTAGCAATTTAATTGGTTCTATTAGCCCTGAGCCGTTCATCGACCGTCGCGGGCGGCTCCGTGGGAACTTAATTGGTATTTACGACTCGGTTCGTGGGCGGATCGAACCTGAGCGCGCGCTAAAAATCATTGCAAAGCATCGATAGCTTCCTATTGTTTACCTGGCTTCCAACTTAGAGCTGTTCCCGGTCATGTTGGGTCGAAGGCATCGTATCCAGCGGCGGCGACATAGTTTCGGCATTCGCGAGGATGGAAGGCTTTGAAGGCATTTCAGATCGCGGTCCAGAGTTCTGGGACGGTGCGCGCGGCCGCCGTTCGCAGGAGCGCTTGAGCTTGGCGAAGGCTTGCTCGATTGGGTTGAAGTCGGGGCTATAGGCCGGGAGGTAGAGCAAGCGTGCGCCGGCCGCCTCGATGGCTGCCCTCACCCCGGTGACCTTGTGGACGTTCAGGTTGTCGAGGATGACCGTGTCGCCGCGCTTTAGCACCGGAACCAGGGCGCCGGTGACGTAAGTTAGAAAGCGCTCGCCGTTCGTCGCTCCGTCGAACAAGGTGGTGGCGACGAGGCCGCTGGTGCGCAGGGCAGTGGTGACGGTGGTGGTCTTGTAGTGCCCGTGCGGAGCGGAGATGCAGCAGCGCTCGCCCCGTGGGGATCGGCCATAGGGCCGCACCATGTTGGTGGCGGCCGCTGTCTCGTCGATAAAGACGAGACTGTCCGGATCGAGATCGAGCTGGCCGTCGAGCCAAGCGTCCCGGGCGTAATTACCCACCCCCTTGCGCGGGTCGGGTTTCGCTGATTCCCTCGACGGATGGGTCGCAGCGATCTTGAGCGATTGAGCCGCGAGGAACTGATTGAGCTGGTGCTGCGGCTGCAGCGTCCAGAGAAGACCTCGCGCACCTCCTCGAAGCCGCCCGCGACCGACCGCAAGGAGCGGCGGGAGCAATCCAAGCCCGGCGGGGCCAAGCCCGGGCACGAAGGCCACAGCCGGGTGATGAGCGACGATCCCGACGCAGTCGTCGAGCATCGTCCCGACCGCTGCGCGTGCTGCGGTGGCGCCCTGCACTGAGATCTTCCCGCCGAACTCGTGAGCGTGTCCGAGCGGATCGAGCTGCCGGAGGTGGCCCCAGTCGTGACGCAGCATCGGCGGCTGGCCGTGCATTGCCCGACCTGCGGGGCGCGGATGGTCGCGCCGGCGCCAGAGGCGGCCCGTGGCACGCCGTTCGGCCCACGGCTGCATGCGGTGGCGACATATCTGAAGACCTTCCAGGCGCTGTCCTACGAGCGGCTCCAGGCGGCCTTGTCGGACCTGTTCGGTCTCACCCTCAGCCAGGGCGGGCTGATGAACCTGTCCGTCGTCAGATGATTTGGGACATTCAGCGGTGTTCAGGAGCGGAGGCTCTGGTCCATCTGGGGTAAGAGGTTAGGCAGCCTGCGCGTGGTGGCGCAAGCGGCGATCCATCAGGGTCTGGCGCTTGATGCGTTCCCGCTCGGCCAGGATCCCTTCGCCGCGTCCGAAGTAGACGTCGGCGGGCGTGAGGTTGCCGAGGCTCTCATGGGCTCGGGCATGGTTGTAGTGTTCGACGAAGTCGGCAACCTGCGTCTCCAACTCGCCGGGCAAGTACGCGTGTTCGAGCAGGATGCGGTTCTTGAGCGTCTGATGCCAACGCTCGATCTTGCCCTGCGTTTGCGGATGGCATGGCGCACCGCGGATGTGGGTCATGCCCCGAATGCCGAGCCAGTCAGCCAGGTCGCTGGCGACGTAGCTCGGCCCGTTGTCGGAGAGCAGGCGTGGCGGCTGCATCACCCGCGCCTGATCGAGCCCAGCCGCCCCCAGCGCCAGGTCGAGCGTGGCGGTGACGTCGCTGGCCTGCATCGTCGTGCACAGCTTCCAGGCGACGATGTAGCGTGAGAAGTCGTCCAGGACCGTCGACAGGTAGTACCAGCCCCAGCCAACGACCTTCAGGTAGGTGAAGTCCGTCTGCCAAAGCTGGTTGGGCGCGGTGGTCTTATCGCGGAACTCGTCGGCGGCCTTGATGACGATATAGGCCGGGCTGGTGATCAGGTCCTGAGACTTGAGCAACCGGTAGACCGTCGCTTCCGAGACGAAGTAGCGGCGCTCGTCGGTGAAGCGCACCGCCAGTTCACGCGGACTGAGTTCAGGCTGCTCCAGAGCCAAGGCAACGATCTGCTCGCGGATCTCCGCAGGTAGACGGTTCCAGACCCGGCTCGGCTGCGAATGATGGTCCTTCAACGCCTCGGGGCCGCCGCGCCGGTAGGCGTCGTACCAGCGGTAGAACGTCGAGCGGGTGATGCCGAGCTTGTCCAGGGTGGCACGCACCGGCAGGTGGGATTGCTCGACCAGCCGAATGATCTCCAGCTTCTCGGGGGCCGGGTACCTCATGCCTCGTCGCCCCCAGCCCCGCTCATGCTTTTTTTAAGCAGACGGTTCTCCAGGACGAGATCAGCTACGACCTCCTTCAGCGCCCCCGTCTCGCGGCGCAGATCCCGCACCTCATCCGTGGTGGCCGCATGAGCCGTGTCGCCGGACAGGCGCCTCTTGCCAGCCTCCAGGAACTCCTTGGACCAGCCGTAGTACATCGAGGCGGCGATCCCCTCACGTCGGCAAAGCTCGGCAATGCTGTCCTCGCCACGCAAGCCTTCCAGCACCACGCGGATCTTCTCCTCGGACGAGAACTGCCGACGTGTGGCCCGGCGAATGTCCTTGATCACCGCTTTTGCCGGCTTCTTGGCCGGTCCGGATGTCTGCTTCATCTTCGCTCCTCAGGGGCTACGATGAACCAGCCATCCTCCGTTCGTGAAGACCCTCATTCTGTCCCACAGGTGCTGACGTCGGACACGCCGAGCCGGGTCCCATCGCGGCAAGCCGCGATGGGTGCCCGCTGCGCGCCATGGCGGCGATGGGGAAATCGGCCTGGTTGGCGCTCATGACCCGGAAGACCCCGAGGGGACAACCCCGGTCTCCCGAGCGAACCAGGCCGTCGCGCGAGAGAGGATATCGCGCTCCAGCTTGAGTTGTCGGTTCTCACGCCGAAGCCGGACGAGTTCGTCGCGCTCGGCGGCCGTCAGGCCCGGATCAGCAGGCGGCGGCTTCGCCTCACGTCGGCCTTCGCTGCGATCGGCTTCGGCAACCCAGTTGCGGATGGCCTGCGCGGAGGGCTCGAACTCGCGAGCCAGATCGTTCGGATCACGCCCGGCGCGGGCCAACTCGACCATCTGTCGGCGGAACTCGATGGGGTAAGGCGGACGGCTCTTCGGCATTGGACAAACACCTCACGCGAAAGCGTTCTCGGTATCCACCAAACAGGGGCAATCCCAGGCTACGCCTGCCGGGCCTGCGAGGACGTGTTCGTGCAGGCCCCGGCACCGCCTCGGCTGATCGAGGGCGGCCTGCCCACCGACGCTCTGGTCGCGCAGGTGCTCATCTCCAAATACGCCGACCACCTGCCGCTCTATCGCCAGGCGCAGATCTTCGCCCGCCAGAGTGTCGTCCTCGACCGTTCGACGCTCGCCGACTGAGTGGGACGCGCCGCCTTCTTGCTCCGGCCGGTGCACGAGAGGTTGCTGGAGACGCTGAAGCGCTCGGGCAAGCTGTTTGCCGACGAGACCACGGCGCCCGTGCTCGATCCCGGGCGCGGGCGCACCAAGACCGGTCAGCTCTCTCGCCTACGCCCGTGACGACCGGCCCTGGGGCGGATCCGATCCACCCGGAGTCGCCTACGTCTACGCCCCGACCGCACCGCGAGCCGGCCGATCGCGCATCTGGCTGGGTTCGAAGGCGTGCTGCAGGTCGATGGCTATGCCGCCTGCGAGGTGCTGGCCAAGGGCGGCGCGATCCGGCTGGCCTATTGCTGGAGGCACGCACAGCGGCTCTTAGAGCGTCTAACGAAACCGGCGGTTGGCGTGTTGGTAGAGCATGGCGAAGTTCCTCGTTCCCGACGATCTCTGGGTGGTGATCGCGCCGCTGCTGCCTCCGGCGCGGGTGCGTCCGAAGGGCGGGCGGCCGCCGATCCCGGACCGGGCGGCGCTGACCGGCATCCTGTTCGTGCTGCGCACCGGTTTACCGTGGGAGTACTTGCCGCAGGAGATGGGCTGCGGCTCGGGCATGTCGTGCTGGCGACGGCTGCGTGATTGGCAGAGGGCGGGCGTGTGGGCCAGCCTGCACCGCGCCTTGCTGGAGCGGCTGGACGGCGCCGGACAACTGGACTGGAGCCGTGCGGCACTCGACAGCGCCAGCCTGCCGGCGAAAAAAGGGGGGCGGCGACCGGCCCGAACCCGACCGACCGGGGCAAGCCGGGCACGAAGCGCCACCTCGTCGTCGATGCCCGCGGCACGCCGCTCGGTGTCGTCCTGACCGGGGCCAACACTCACAACAGCACCCAACTCGTCGCGACGCTCGACGCGATCCCGCCGGTGCGCTCGGGCCGCCCTGGACGCCCGCGCCGCAGGCCCGGCAAGCTGCACGCCGACAAAGCCTACGACCACCGCCGTTGCCGTCGGGAATGCCGGGCCCGCGGGATCATGCCCCGCATTGCGCGCCGGGGGATCGAGAGCAGTCAGCGCCTGGGCCGCCACCGCTGGGTCGTCGAGCGTACGCTGGCGTGGCTGGCGCGATTCCGACGCTTGGTCATCCGCTACGAACGCCGCGCGGACATCCATCTCGCCTTCACGACCCTCGCCTGCGCCCTCGTCACACTCAACCAATGCAGACGGTTCTGTTAGACGCTCTTATACGAACTCGCCGCCACCTCGCCGATCGCCACGGAAGTGCTGGCGCGCATCGCCGCACTCTATCGGATCGAAGCCGAGATCCGTGGTCGCCCGGCCGACGAGCGGCGTGCCGTCCGTCAGGAGCGAAGCCGGCCCGTGATCGAAGCGCTGGAGCCGTGGCTGCGCGAGAAGCTCGACCTGGTCAGCCGCAAAAGCAAACTCGCCGATGCGATCCGCTACGCTCTGTCGCGCTGGGCTGGCTTGAGCCTGTTCCTCGACGACGGCCGGGTCGAGATCGACTCCAACATCGTCGGACGCGCGATCCAACCCCTGGCCTTGAACCGCAAGAATGCGCTTTCTGCCGGCTCGGACGGCGGTGGCCAGCATTGAGCGGTGTTCGCCTCGTTGATCGAGACCTGCAAGCTCGTCGGCGTCGAGCCACACGCCTACCTCGCCGACGTCATCACCCGCATCGTCGAGGGCCACCCGCAGCGCCGTCTCAACGATCTGCTGCCATGGGCCTACCCGGCCATGACAGCCCTCAAAGCCGTGGCCTGAAAACGGCGCTTATCCTATCCCGGCCAGGTCGAGCCAACCAACAACGGTTCAGAGCGGCTGCTGCGTTAGGCGTCGTCCAGCAGAAGGTTAGCAACCGATATCGCGCCATTTATGCAGCCGAGGGCGATGCGGACATCCGCACTGTCGTCGACACAGCGCGCCTGAACAGCGCCACACCGTTTGCCACCATCCTCAAAACGATCGGCGCCTGAACCACGCCTTCACAGCCCCGACTAACTACTACTTAATACCGATCCTAATTGATCAAGAGCCATGGGCCCGGGCGCGCATTCCGATGGAGATGATGCGCGAGGGTCGGTCGATGAGAGTGTTCAAGGCGTGGCAACAGTGGTCGAGGTTGTCGATATAGGATTTGACGACGCAGTTGCCGAGCCAGTTGTCGCGCATGAACTGCCAGAGATTCCCCACGGGGTTCAGTTCGGGGAAGCGAGCCGGCAGGGGTAATACGGTGAAGTTGGCGGCCACGACAAATTTCTTGTGTGTGTGCCAGCCCGCCTGATCGAGCAGCAGGACGGCGTGCGCACCGGGGGCGACGACCTGAGCGATCTCTTCGAGATACAAAGCCATCGCCTCGGTGGTGCAGCGGGGCATGACGAGGGCGGCCGTTTGCCGAGGGCGGGGCAGATCGCACCTTCCTTCGACAGGCTCAGGATGAGAGATGTAGGCGGAGGCGGTGCACTGGTCCTTCGGCGCCGCAGGTCGCGTGCCGCGCTTGGCCCAGCGGCGGGTGATCGTGTTCTTCTGGCCGACCCGAGCCTCGTCGGCGAACCAGATCTCTATCGGCTTGCCGCCGACGGCCTGCGCGATCTCCGCCATGCGGGCGGGGAAGGCTTTTTAAAAGCGAGGATGGCGTCCGGGTCCTGGGCGTGATGGCGCGGGCGGGCAGAGAGCTTGCGGTAGCCCATGGCTCGCAGGACCCGGCTCAGCGTCTGCTCGGACACCGACACGCCGTGATCCTCGAACAGGATCTGGGCGAGATCGACCAGCCGCCAGCGCACCACCCCGTGGGCGGCCGGCATCGGCCCCTGCTCGATCAACGCGCGCAGCGTCTCCCGCTGCTTGACGTTTAAGAGCGGGCGGGCCCCAGGCGCCTTGCCGCCGATCAGCCCGTCCGGACCATACGCGTTGAACACCACGACCCAGTCCCGCACCGCCCGAAGCCCAACACCACCAAGAACGGCAGCGGCCGAGCGCGAGCCATCCACATAGATCGCCGACAAAGCCAGCAGGTGCCGTGTTTGGGCGGGATCATGCGCGCAAATGGCCAAGGTGCGCAGACCGTCAGCGTCAAAATCCGATCGCAGCAGCACCGGAGCGATCATGCCATCATTCTAATGGCTCAATCCGAGGACAGAATCAGCAAAGGACCGTGCCCCTACCCGTCTTGAGCCCCACTCAATGAGCGTTAGTATAAGTTATATCCAGCGATTTAAGCTTAAAGAAAGGAAACTCGAAATATCTCAAGGACGTTTTGTCAACCTAGATCTCAAGATCAACACTCAAATATGATTTCAAACCCTTATTTAGCAAACCTGGATTTGATCGAGCTTATAAATGCAGCAGCATTTTTGTATTCACGACCAACCGTATTCCTCTGCAATGCAAATATTATTGTTAAATAAATAGCCCCGCTCGCGACCGCTTCACATACATAAGCGAACACAGTAGGATCAAGTTTTCTTTCCAAAACGAAAATAGTCAAACCAGCGCCTACAGCGGCAGAAAAGATGCATAAAAAATTATAAACAAGCTGCTTCTTGTCAGCGCCAGCGGCGGTCGGAACCGCGAAGGTGATAGCAACCGCCTGTATTACATAACAGACCGCAAGAAAACCAACAACAATAAAGGGACTAAACCAAATACCCAACCCAATGGATAAGACTCTTAAACTGCCAATGACACCTGTTATTGCCGCATTTCTGCTCGAAAGACCATTCCTTATCAAAATCTGACCGCTTAACCATGATGCCGCCGTTATAGCATAGGGAATGATTAAGATTTTGACAAAAAGGACAGCCTGACTCCATTGATCACCCAATACTGCCGGCAAAATTTTATCAGCAAGAATCGTGAGGAGGACGGACATCGGAATAAGGATAAAGAGAATTAGGCGCGTTAAGAAAAGATGAAGCCCAACTACATCGGATGAATCGTGACGCACCGCATGAGAGTAGAACGCACTAAGGATTGGATTTGCCACAGACTCGCAGGAAAATCGAACAAGCTGGAACCCAAGAGTATATGAGCCGAGTAAATTTGGACCAAATAATCCACCAAATAGGGAATTCTCCGCAATCTTACCTACCGTCTCGGATGCACGCATTACTATTAACCAGCCGCCATTAGCAGCATGGCCCGAAAGAGTCGAAAAATCAAACTCGAAACGCGGCCAGGTTCGAGCTGCCGCATTTAATACTACAGCTCGTACTACAAGGGACGATACGTATTGTGTTGCCAAGCTCCACACACCGCCGCCATGATAAGCACTGAACAAGCCAACTCCAGCGCCGACGGCAAGGCCGCATAAATCGGCCCCGCAATGATAGATCAAGTTTCCACGCCTAATCAATCTCGCATCAGCCACGATAGTCGGTGCCAAAAGAGGTAGAGAGATCGCCAGAAAACACATAATGTTTATGAGTACGCCTTCGCCAGATATCCAGGCCAGAACAAATCCAGATCCACAAACTAATACGCCCATCAAACTGCAAGCACCCGCTAAAGTCCAGAAAGCAGTCGACCAAAGTAGACGATTTCCTTCATCCTCCCGCGCGAGGGACATCCCCAACCCTCCTTCAGCCAACAGCATAAAAAGACTGATGGTGGGGAGCGCCATTGCATAAATGCCAAAATCGGCTGGACTAAGCAGTCTAGCCATTAACGGCAAGGTAATTAACTGCAGAAGGATGCGAATAATATTTACCGCTGCGGCAGATCCAACGTTGACCGCAAATTGCTTGTGTATACTTGCCCGAGGTGAGTTAACAACGATCTGATTGCAAGCGGATTTGTCGGAATTAGGATGCTTCCGCTCCTTGTCTTGTTCGGCCGAATTATTTATTTGTGAACCCATGATATCAAGTTCTCTCAATTCATCAGACTTCGCCGCGGCGTATTCTTTCTTCAACATATTAAATGGCAGCGTTGGGTTACTTCGATTCTTTAGCTGCCGGAAAGACGAAGTCTAAACCTTAATCATAACACCATAATCGATAACAACTTTATTTTCACAACTATACATCTGGTAACGCGGGTCAATATTCTAGGCTCCAAATTCGTTGATCGCCGACAGCAGTAATTCTGAATACTTTTCAGCCGCCAAAATGGGGCGGGCCTACGTCTGCTTGCCACGTCAGCGCGTTAACTTCTTATACGCTCGAACATGCTCAACGTGCATTACCGCCGGGGAGGCCAAATCATCTATAGGCCATCCTCCACCGAGCGCTAAATTGACTAAAATGTAAAGGGGCTGGCGGAAATCCTCGGGCGTGGCAATTTCTAGATACTTTCGACGATCGAAAAAGAATTTTGTTGTTGTTTCGGTTATTAGAATGCCATAATCATGAAAGCTATTTGTAAGAGAACCTGCCGGCACATCAATCACGAAATCTTGATGCCGTGGGGCGTCTTTGCTCCAAAAATGTAAAACTGTGTGAAACCCCGCGTTATATTTACCGTAATATTCAAGCACATCAATTTCGGTAGACCCGTTTGATTTATCTGTCCCGACGAGCCAAAAGGCTGGCCATACACCAGATCCATCGGGCAGTTTGGCTCGTAATTCGAAATATCCGTATTTCTGTGTAAATCCTTGTTGACCATCGCCATCCCGGTCTACTGAGCAGATTAGACCGGATGTCCATGCACCGTCAGCAGTTTTGCGAGCGGTAATAGTTAACCCATTTTTGGTAAAATTGAATGGTCCCCCGGCACCTGGATCAATGAATCTGGCGTCGCCGAAATCACCGTTCCATGGTGTATGGGCCAGCCATTTTGTATTTTTATGGTAATTGGAGAACGGCGCCCTCGAGACGATACTTGGCGTTTGGAAGTCATCTTGAAAAGATAATTCCATCTCTTCAATGCTAATCATTTCATTACCAGGTCTAAGATGATTTTGCCCATCATCAGCGCAGACAGCGCCTAACATCGCGCACATCAATGTAAGCGCGCAACAGATGCTCAATGGTTTCTTCCACATTTGCGATTTCATCAATTCTAGTCCTATCACTTCCGCTGCGCTGGAACACTAATGACGCTCGAAGGAATCGGTTTCGACTGAACGACAACTTGTACCACATCTCCAGGGCCTACTTCTGTCATTAAATTGGCAGAAATTTGTTCTTGGGTAGATGCTCGAATTACAACATAACTAATCGAACGAACGTCCTCTGAAGACGTTTCAGCCTCAATATACTTTTCAGCTTCCCTAGTTAAATTCATGGAAGTAGTAAACTTTTGACGATTTTCTTCCAAGCGTGATCTTACCTCTGTCGCTTCCGACAGGGCGTCAGTTTTGAATTTGGTGGTGAGAGTAACGATATCGCGTTCAGCTTGTGACATGTCTTGCTGTGCCTTTAGCGTCGCAAGCTCTATATCGAGTTTGTTGCTTTCCAGAGCAGCGACGTTTTGCTCGGCCGACAATTGACGCTGCGCAATGACCATTCCTTTCGCGGCCAAATCATTAACAGTTGAGAGATCTTTCTTCATGAGCGAGAGTTGTCGAGCAATATTTACGGATTTTTCCGATATAGAAGATAGTTGCGACGCTAGAATCTTTTTTGCTTGATTTATCGTTGTAAGTTGAGCTTCCAGTGCCTCTTTTTGTCCGGCAAAAAGCGATCTTTCTTGTTGCATTGCCAGTTGTATTATGGAGGAAGAAACGTTCTGGCTAAGTTCCGGTGGAAACGTGATTTGTACTTGCCCGCCGACAACAGCATTTAATCGCGCTTGTCGCGCCAACAGCGTCATGTGCTCCACTTCAAGTAGACGAGTTTCCCCAATGTTCGTAATCACATCTCGTTCGGTTCGGCCCAAATCTCTTGGACGCAACATGCCTTCCGCGATACTTATTGCCTGTATAACTGTAAGCGAAGGAACATACTCGTATTTGCCTGGCCGTTGCACAGATCCAGTTATATAAAACGGTCGATACTTTACGACCTGAGCGGAGGCGGACGGCGTAGTAGATAGCCCAATTTTATTTTTTAGCTGCGTGCCGATCGCTGTCGCAAGTTCGCTTGTTGTAAGAGCGGACGCTGTTATATCACCTAATAAGGGCAGCGAAAGATGGTCGTCAGCTCCAACAATAAATTCCCCATTCAGTGCTGCCCATTGATATGGGTCACCGTTGCGAACGTCCCACACTTTTATCGAGATATGATCTCCTGGACCAAGTGTATACCGCCCTTGAGCGCACGCATTTGATGTAGGTGCTCCGATAATTAGAATTGAAAAAAATATAATTTTGACGTATGATTGACGTGATTTAAAAATGGACATAGAGTCGAACATCCCTTGCATATCATTATCTTTCATCTAGAGCTAACCGGCGACATATGCAACTGGACCAAAATGGCGCCTCTTTAAGTCTTCATTTTCGCATACCTTACTGCCAGAAACTTATCGAAGCCTGCGATTTCTGCTCTAGGTTGCGCGGTGTTTTCACTCTTCACCTCTGTTTGCTCGAAAATCAGTTCTGTCATGCATATATCATTATTTAAAATTTATTATTATTTACAAAATTTAGATTTCTGCCGAATCGTAACTAGATTATTTTTCGATCTAAAAAACTGTTAGCAATCAGTTGTTGGCCCTTTGTGGGTCGCCTAAGCCTAATTTGCTGCAACATTAACGGGCACAATTCAGTCGTGACTAGCGCAGGATTTTCGATACGTGCGTGATCCGTTGGTTGCATCAGCGTAGTCCAAAATCGCACGCAGCTCGCAACGCCGTTGAGGATGTATTATAGCCTATCGCGGGGCAGGAATTCAACTCTTGTTATTGCTCAGCGGGACCTCACTTATCAGACTTAGAGTTGTCATGGTTTCGAAATGAGTTGACCAGTTTATCTGACAGAAGGCAAATTATGCGCCTCGTGAGCCTATCTGCAACAATTTTGCTGTGTTGACATTGCTTTATCCGCTCAAATAAAATTTAAATCCGTAGTTAAGCGACAAATGCACGCCGGGGCGGGCGGATTAAATTGTTAATATAATGTTCTTCATAGAGAAATTTTTGGTCTACACAGCAGTTACAATGACTTTGCATTTATTTATATTTTTGTACTTGTGTTATTACCATAGCTATTTATCGACAAGAATCAGTTCGGGCATGAATGGCAGCTCGACGGGCCCGAATGTTGGAAATCTTCTTCCAGATTAGCTTTGTGAAGGCCCTCAAATCGGGGGGGATGCCTCAGAGCAGGGTGGATGCCAGGGTAAATCACGAAAAAGGCTGTGCTCACGTCGCTCAGGTTTCATGTCGACGAGTCAAGTTAGGTTTGCGGACTAGTAGCTCGAGCAGCGCTTAGTCGTTTAGATCTGAGACCGTTCCGTTGGATTAGCTGTTCCGAAGGACTTTTCTGATTGGACCGGAACTGATGCGTATTAAAGTTAATCTGACCACCGGTGGATCTGCGTTTTATTACGCACGGGGTGTGTTCAGCGACAGTTTCGTTTGTGAGGGTTCGCCTTTTGCTGGGACGGGGTTTACCCCTTGCGCGAGGTAGATTTGGCTTACCTCACCGGATGAAGCGGTCCGATCTTGGGTATAAAATCATACCCGATTTATCAGAACCTCTGAGCCCAGGCGTTCCGTCCGACGGAGGCGATGCGGCAGGGTCGGTCGATGAAGGTGTTCCAGGCGTGGCAGCCGTGGTGGAGGTTGTTAGCGTACGATTTGAAGACGCGGTTGCCGAGCCAGTTGTCGCGCATGAACTGCCAGATGTTCTCCACAGGGTTCAGTTCGGGGGAGTGAACCGGCAGATGCAAAGCGCGCAGCCTCTCCCGCTGCTCGACGTTCAAGCGCAGGCAATCCCCAGGCGCCTTGCCGCCGATCAGCCCCGTCCGGAGCGTGCGCGTTGAACGCCACAACCCAGTCCCGCACCGTCCGAAGCCCAACCCTGCCGAGAGCGGCAGCGGCCGAGCGCGAGCCGCCCGCATAGATCGCTGACAAAGTCAGCATGTGCCGTGTTTGAGCGGGATCACGCGCGCAACTGGTCAAAGTGCGCAGACCGTCAGCGTCAAAATCCGACCGCGGCGGCACCGAAGCGGTCATGCCATCCTACTCGGGCTCCAAACCCAAAGACAGCATTATCCGTCAGCCGCCGATGCTACACCGTAATACCAATCGGCGTTGATCATAACCGGTAGGCCCACGAGCGCAGGCCCAGGGACATAATCTTCCAGGGCTGGTCAATGAGGCGGTTCCAGGCGTCGCAACAGCTGTCGACGATGTCGTCGTAGGAGGCGAAAATTCGGTCGCCGAGGCAGTTGTTGCGCATGAACTGCCAGACGTTCTCGACCGGGTTGAGTTCGGACGCGCAGGGCGGCGGCGTCAGCAGGGTGATGTTGTCCGGCACGACGACGTCGTGAGCGCCGTGCCAGCCTGCTCCGTCGTGCATCAGCACGGCATGAGCGCGGGGCGCGACGGAGCGGCTGATCTCGGCCAGATGCAGGTTCATCGCCTCGCTGTCGCAGCAGGGTAGGACGAGACCGGCGCCCTTGCCCTTCTCCGGGCAGATCGCTCCGTCCTTCGACAGGCTCAGGATGAGGGATGTAGGCGTAGGCCGTGCGCTGGTCCTTGGGAGCCGAGAGTCATGTCCCGCGGCGCGCCCATCGCCGCGGCAGGGTGTTCTTCTGGCCGACGCGCACCCTCATCCTGAGCCTGTCGAAGGAGTCCTGCCACCATACCTCGATGGCCATTCCGACTGGCAGCCCCGCGCGGATTGCCTTCACGGCGGCAGGCCGGTTTTTTTGAAGGCCGTCAGGGCGGCTGGATCCTGCTCGTCGTGGCGTGGGCGCACCGACAGCTTGCGGAAGCCGAGGCGATTGACCAGCCGTCCGAACGTGATCTTGTCCAGGCTGACGCCAAAGCTCGCTTAGATCCAGGCGGCCAGATCCTTCAGCCGCCAACGCACCACGCCGTACCGGTACGGGTCCGGCCCGCTCTCGACAATCTGCATCAGTGCCCGGCGCTGTGCCGCGTAAAGTGCACAGACGTCAACGAACGCACCACATGCCGATTAACTAACATGCTGCTAGCGCATCGAAAATCGAATTGCTTTGTGCACGTTTCGTTGGTGTCAGAGCACTAGCTTCGGCTTCTGGCCCGGCGCCTTGCCGTTGATCAGCCCCGCCGGACAATCCGCGTTGAAAGCCAGCACCCAATCGCGCACCGTCTGCAGGCCCACCACCCCGATCCGCGCCGCTTCCGTGCGGCTGCCGCCGTCATAGATCTCAGCCAACGCCAGAAGACGACGGCTCTGGCCCGCATCCCGGCTCACTTTGGCTCGCAGCCGCAGATCATCGGCCGTGAAGTCCTCGCACAGCGGCAACGCAGCTGACATGGCAAACCCTCCGGTTCACCGCATAGAATCAAATCCAGCCCCGCAAAAAAACACCGTGAGTCAGCGTCCCCGTCGATTAGTATAAATCCGGTTAACGAAAGTTGGTATAAGCCGCGAGAAGCTGAGCGAGCTGGTGCTGCGACTGCGGCGTCCGGACAAGATCACACGAACGTCATCGAACCCGCCGTCCACCAATCGCAAGGAGCGTTGGGAGCAATCAAAGCCTGGCCGCGCTTAGCCCGGTCAGAAGGGCCACAGGCGCGTAATAAGTGCGGATCCCGACGCAGTTGTCGAATATCGTCCCAATTTCTGCTCATGCTGCGGCGGCGCTCTGCCCGAATTTAGTCCCGCCGAGATCGTCAGCGTTTCAAGCTGATCGACCGTAAGCGCTGTGTAGGCGGCGCCTTCCAACAGACGGTACGAAGGCGACATACGGAGCGGATTGGGAGCTTCGTCACATGTCGATGTCAGGGCGTATGGCTATGTCGGAGCCGATCCGGCGCCTAGAGGTGTCCCCAGCAAGAGACACCCGATGCCCGATCTGCCCGCCCGCTTCGCCGGACCCGTCCTGTCGTTCACGCCGCTGTTCGTCCACCGCTCGTAGTGACATCTGCAGTTCCTTCTGATCGGCGCTATCCTCGCCTCCGGCCGTCGCAGGATAAACAACGTACTGCGCATCATGGGCTGCGCGAATGAGCGGCGGTTCGTGAACGTCCACCGCATCCTCAACCGCGCCGCATGTTGCCCTCGGTCCGGCAGCAGCATTCTGCTCGGACTGCTGACCGCCGCCTTCGCGCCGCAAGGCCCCGTAGTGCTAGGCCCCGACGATACGATCGAGCGCCGCGGCAAACGCATCGCGACCAAGGGCATCTATCGCGACCCGGTGCGCTCGTCCGACAGCCATTTCGTCAAGGCGAGCGGGCTGCGCTGGGTAAGCTTGATGCTGCCCGCGCCGATCCCCTGGGCGGGGCGCGTCTGGGCGCTGCTGCTTCTGACCGCCCTGGTGCCGTCCGTGCGCGCCTGTCACGGACGGGGCCGTTGGCACAGGCCGGCTTCTCAACGTCGGACGCCAGCTCGCTCTCGAGGCTCGACGCTGACTGCCGGGGCGCGACCTCGTGGTGGTTTGTGGCGGTGGCTTCTCGGCTCTGTTGTTCCTCAACGCGAAGCGCCGTAGCCGCTTGGTCTACGGTAGCGTCCGCGACGCCACTTGCACGGTTCGCTGAGGGATTAATGCGCAATCGAGAGGCGTTGATCGGGACGATCACGACGCCACGGCCGAAGCCATGACGCAGGACAGCTCAACCGGTTGAAGATGCTGAAGCGCACGATGTTCGGACGGACAGACTTCGCCCGTCTCCGTCATCGTGTCATGCCCGCCGCATGAGTCAATCTCATCCCACGAAGTGCGGATGAACCACTCTTCGCTACCCGTTGACATGCCGTCTTCGGATCGGCCATGTCCATGAGCTGACCCGGGATGATGTCTGGGATATGGAGTGCTATGCGTCGCGCCATCGAAACATCTGTCAGCTTCACTATAGCCACCCAACACAAAAATTTCTGACCGTCCCATATGTCCATCGTCGATATCAATGCACGAACGCGCAGGCGTGCTTTATCCACGGATGGACATCGGCATCGGATCGGCGCGCGGACGAACTCGGTGTCATTGCGAAAGCCATTCAACGCGCTTTGAAATGATTGCGGCACTCTCCATGTTCACTGCCCTCCAGCTAAGCAGAATGCCAAGGGTTGGCTTCCGCCTTCCGCCAATATAGAGTGAAGACGCCTTGAATTATAAATTCGACGTGGATAAAGTGAAAAACAAGCTTAAAATAAAAAAAGATTAACTATAAAATCAAGCACAAAACAGTTAATTACTTTAAAAATTCACCGGTCTAACGACACGCTTGCCAACTAACTGTCAGAATAGAGAAAATAGATGAGCTCAGAATTATTTGAATTCCTAGAATGGCTGCCGGACGCCGCACCCGACTTTCGCCAGCGATGTCAACGTCTGGCTGTAGGAGATGTCAAAACTGGCAACGAAGTCTACTCACTAGCCAATTCAAAACTCGACAACAACAAACTTCGGACTCTTGGTAACACGATTAGCAAGATCATCGCAGACGGTGTAGCGCTCCCTCCCCTCTCCACGTTCAAGCTTGGGATAATGGGCACCGGCACAACTGACCTGATTGTGCCGCCATTAATTGCTAGTGCTGCTCGCCACGGCGTCGCCCTTCAGGCAATAACCGGCAGATACGAAAGCGCACTCCAAGACGCGCTTGATCGCGAATCTGCCATAAACGTTTTCGGGCCAAACGCCGTCCTGGTGGCCCTCGACCATCGCAGCCTACCAATCGATACAGTACCTGGAGAGGCTGAGCTGGCAGAACGGATCGTCGAGGACTGCACGCAGGTTTATGTCACCATTTGTGACGCTGTACGTCAACACTGCGGAGCGTTCTGCATACTCCAGACGATTGCGATTCCACCAGAAGCCATCTTTGGCAGCCTCGACCGATCTGTGCCCGGAACACTGGAGTGGATCATAAATCGAATTAATGATAAAATCACCGATCTAGCCCACAGAGACGGCAATGTGCTTTTCGATGTAGCGCGGATTGCGTCAGTTGTTGGGACCGCCAACTGGTTCTCGCCAAAAGAATGGAATATTGCCAAGCTTGCATTCTCGTATAGCAGCATTCCATTCTATGCAGATCGCTTAGGAAGTCTTCTTGGCGCATTGCAAGGCAAGTCTCGCAAATGTATAATTCTTGATCTCGACAATACAATATGGGGAGGCGTCATAGGCGACGATGGAATAACGGGCATCAATATGCGGCAGGGTGATGCTACCGGCGAAGCCCATTTAGCGCTGCAGAAGGTCGCGCTTGAACTATACAAACGCGGCATCTTGTTGGCCGTGAGCTCAAAAAACACTGACGAGGTCGCTAGAGAGCCCTTTCGCGTCCATCCCGAGATGCTTCTACGAGAAAAGCATATCGTAGCCTTTCAAGCGAATTGGCGGGACAAAGCGTCTAACATTGTTGCCATTGCGGCGGAGCTCAACATCGGCCTAGATTCCCTAGTTTTTATTGATGACAATCCAGTTGAACGCGACCAAATCAGGCACTCCTTACCGCAAGTTCTCGTCCCAGAGTTGTCGGCGGAACCTTCAGAGTATGCCTGGCGAACTCTTGCAACCGGTGCGTTTGAAGCAATTACCTTCGCACAGGAGGACAAGAATCGCACGCAAGCCTATAGGACAAACGCCCAGCGATTGGCTTTAAAAAGCGAGGCGATTAATTTAGAAACATATCTCGAATCATTAGAAATGCAAATTTATTTCGACCAATTTGACGAAATCGGTCGAAGTCGTATTGCGCAGCTGATCAATAAGAGCAATCAATACAATCTGACAACACGACGTTACACAGAAAACGATATTGCTATAATTGGGAACGATCGGGGTGCGTTCACTCTGCAGGTTCGATTAAAAGATAAATTTGGAGACAATGGGATGATCAGTGTAGTTATCTGCCATCATGAAAAGCCGCTATCCTGGCGCATCGACACGTGGCTTATGAGCTGCCGGGTACTCGGACGCGGGGTAGAGAATGTCGTGCTATGGGAAATATTGCATCATGCAAGAAAGGCGGGGGTGAGCACACTAATTGGCGAATGGCGCCCAACAGGCCGCAACGCCTTAGTGCGGGATCATTATGAAAAGCTCGGCTTCACACTAAGCCGCGAGGAGGCGGACGGCAGCACTCACTGGACAATTTCGACTGACTATCAAGCACCGAAGCCGCGAATGAGCATATTCCGTTTCAGCTCCCTTTTGAAATTAGACTAGTCAGAAATTGCCTATTTTCTCGAATAGCCCTCGTACGGCCAGAAGAGACTTATAGCGTAGTATCCGACCTCAGTACAATTGCCAGTAAATTGTGGACCGATAAATGAACTTTGTATCTTTGGAGTTCATACTCTTTGTATTGGCAACTGTTATAATATGTCAAAATTGCCATTATGCCAAAATGAGACAACTTGCGTTGCTAGCAACATCAATCTATTTTATAAGCACGTACATGCTTGACAGTATATCAGCCGGGCTTTTGACTCTTTTTCTGGGAATCGGCTACATTTTTATCATGGGGGCGAGCACGTTCTCAAGTCAAACCTATATAACGACAGCTGTTTGCGCGATGGTTGTCATTTTTGTTTATCTCAAAAAGTTCTTCTTCCTAACTCTGATTGGGCTCCCATTTTTATACTCTACAGTCGGATTGTCCTATATCCTTTTCCGGATCATTGGGTTAATCGTCGACCTGTCAAATGGAGACATCGAGCGGCGGCCAGATTTTACGGCCTACATCGTCTACACCTGCGGCTTCACTACATTCCTGTCGGGCCCAGTACAATCTTGGCTATCGTTCCGGGATCAATACGAAAAGCAACCTGTTCCGATAACTGAGCCCGAAGTATTACAATCAGTTTCCCGTATCGCCACTGGGTATTTTAAATTGGCGGTCATAGGCGCAATTTGTGAGTATGTTTTTTCAAACTTGAGCGTCCAGCTTGGCGCGCCATCAGGCATCCAACCTAGGGTTACAATCTTGTTCCAATACATAATGAGTGTTGCTACTTATACGGGATATTTGTACTATAATTTTTCAGGATACATGGATATCGTGATTGGTATTGGTGGGCTGCTGCAATTTAAACTGCCCGAAAACTTCAACGAGCCATTTTCGTCAACGAGTTTCTTGGAATTTTGGCAGCGATGGCACATGACAATGTCGCAGTGGTTTAAAACCTATTTGTTCACGCCATTTATGATGATGATGATGAATCGTTTTCCGCAAAAGAGGTATTCGACCGCGATCGGGCTCGGTGCATTTTTCATCACCTTCCTGGTAATGGGGATTTGGCATGGATCAACGATGGTCTTTGTCATTTATGGCACCTTGATGGCTTTTGGCGCCTGTACAAATAAACTGTGGCAAACCATGATACCGAGATATCTGGGAAAAGTCGGTTATAAAAACCTTCAAAAGAAACCGGCCTATAATCAAATTTGTAGGGGCTTAACATTCGCTTTTTTTAGTTTGGCGCTGACGTGTTTGTGGATCTCTGATATTCCTAGGCTATTCAATCTGGCTGGGCTACTAGGCGTAACTGGGTTTGGCTTATCGCTTGGCGTACTTACGCTCTGCTTCGTTGTTTTTTCCTGCCTTTGGGATCTGAGGAGATTTCTAAATTTGAACTTACTGTCGGCATTGTACGCCAAAATCTATCCTTTCGCGACAATAACAAAGTGCGCAGCTACGGTCCTTCTTGTCTTATTTGTAGCTGCGGTCCTTAACAAATCCCCAGAATTTGTTTATAAAGCATTTTAAGATGATCGTCATAATCAGGATTCTGTCGCAAATACTTTTTGTAGTAGTGGCGATTTACGGTTCGCTGGCAGGAATTGCCGCTGCGGTTGCTCCACGAGGCTCGGAGGTAGAAACCGTGGACACAGGGGTCGCTGCATCTACGATATATGTAACCGCCACCAAATATCTCATGTTTATGCAATCCGCGCTTCGCAGCAAAGATCGTCGTGTAATTGTTCTTGGCGCCTCAAACGCCGACATCGAGCTTAGGCCCAATATCCTCCGCCAAACAATTCAATGTGCCGCAGTGGACAATTTATCTATCGGCAATGAAAATGTCACCGAACTTTACCAGACTGCGCTTATTGCTTACAGAAACAGACAGCATTATGGAGAACCGGCAGACGTATACGTTTTAGGAGTCTGGTTTGGCTTGTTCGGCGACAGTAAGTACCGTTGGAACGGAGCTGGGAGAGAAGAGAACCAAACTGATCTCGATGTTGAATTTCTTCGATATGGAAATTATAAAAAGGACGGTGAGTTCTATGTCAGTCGCCTCGGATCAAAATACGAACATATTGCAAATATTCTTGTCGGTCCGTACATTCTTTTTGAAAAAATCTCGCGAGAGGCGACCGCAAGTTTGAGAAAATGGTTTTTCGTCCGCCCTGATTCGAGAACGGATGAGGAGCGTGAGGCGTTTGTCATTTCTGATGCTGACAAGGCCGCAGCAGTGGCATACTGGCAGCAGCAAATTGGTTCTAGTGAGCATCTTGCACCGACCCAGTTCGAAATCCTCGTCAAAATAATTGAAATGCTCAGCCGTGGTAAGAATAAAGTAATTGTCGTTGATCTTCCAGTCCCAAGCTGGTGGAGTGTAGCGACTCCGTTTTATCGTGAGTATAAGGACCGATTAGCAGCCATAGAGAAGAAGTTTTCAGGCGCGACCGCTGTTAAATTTCTCTCGTTATCGCAATATGAGAAGTCTGAGTATTTTTCGGATGAGGTGCACGCAAAGCCGTACGTCGCGAGCCTTATCGGCGCCGATGTTGCGAAAGCTATCAATGCAGATGCATGCCACTCCACGACAAATCAACAAGTTTTAGAAGGAAAACGTTATGACCCCGAATGAAAAGCTTGAACAAGTTTTCCGCGATGTCTTCGACGATCAAACTCTTGAACTCAAGTCCAGCATGACCGCGGACGACATCGCAGAATGGGATAGTCTGAGCCACGTTCGACTGATGTTAGAAGTCGCTAAAATCTTTGGCGTTCGATTCTCAGCTTCGGAGGTCAGCAGTTTGTCTAACGTAGGTGAATTGCAGGCACTTATTTTGGCGAAGGGAGGGGTATAATGGCAGCAGATGAATCTAAATTTTTCGCGAGTGATCGAATCACAGATACAGATTTTGTGCTTTCGGGATTGAGTTTTCATCACTTCGCCGTGGCCACGGAGGATGTGCAGATCTCTTCTGCGTATTTGATTGCGCTCGGCTACGACCGGGCCTGCAACGCTTACGATCCCCTCCAGGGAGTAAATCTTGAGTTGTGGCATCATGATACGCTTCCGGATGTAGAACTGGTTTGGCCGTCGGAATCAAAGGGGCCACTATCTACCATTCTTAAAAAGAAAGGTGTGGGAATTTATCATTTATGTTATGAAGTCGATGACATCTCAGATGCGATCGATGCGTTTTATGAGAAAAATCTTAATGTCCTTCAGATAGTTGAGCCTCGTCCTGCTGTGCTCTTCGATGGCCGGCTTGTTGCGTTTTATGTGGTCGATGGATTCGGTTTGATTGAATTACTTTGTCGATCGCGGCTAAGCTCTTCAGATTAATGGTCGCAAGCAGAAAGTTCGTACGGTAGGGCGGCTGTAGCTATTCTTCACTCTCTATCTGCTTAGTTTTCTTTAGTTAACGCAGCTTCTGGCTCCAGGCTTTATTTATCTGCTTTCGATGAACTGGATCTTCGGGGTAATGTGAATTGATACAGAGTTTCGTGACGCGGCAGCGGCTAAACGTAAGCGGTGTCTGGGGCCGCTCTTTCGGTTGGCATGACGAGTTTGGATGCTGATGGCCATTGCCGGGGGGGCGTGGGGATCGGCTTGTGTCTGGACTTGAGCGTAGGTTTGAGCCGAGGCGGCTG
>NZ_VRVD01001100.1:0-850 GCF_008040015.1 Methylobacterium sp. WL18
GCCTCCAGGGTCTGCAGGCTCGAATCGGCGCCGATCGCGTGGCCGCTCTCGGCCAGCCAGCGCTCGGCGGTGGCACGGCCGAGGTCGCGCAGGGCGCCGATCGTCGACCAGCGGGTGTCGAGCTTGCTGATCTCGCCCCCGGCCAGCTCGCAGGGCGCCTGGAGCAGGTGGATGTTGATGTCGGCCACCGCCCGCATCCGGGCGTCCCGGGTGTCCGTCTCCCGGGCGTAGCGCTGCAATTCGGTCAGCGCCTTCAGGTCGCGCATCAGGCAGGCGTTGAAGCTGATGTCGCTGACCCGCCCGGCGATCTCGGAGGGCAGCAGGCCGATCGCGTCGGTCACGAACGGCGTCAGCTGCAGGACGATCAGGTCGGTGGCGCCGTGGCCGTTGAAGACCAGCGGCTCCAGGGCGGGGTTGGCGGCGTAGCCCCCGTCCCAGTAGCGCCGGCCGTCGATCTCCACCGGGGCGAACAGTTCCGGCAGGCACGAGGACGCCATCAGGGCCTTCAGGGTGACCTCGGGGCCGGTGAACAGCTGCGCCGCGCCGGTCAGGATGTCGGTGGCCGAGACGTAGAGCGGCACCCGCTCCTGCCGGGCCACGGTGTCGAGGTCGATGCTGGCCCGCACCACCGCCTGGAACAGGTGCATGTCGCGCAACGTCGGCAGGAATGGCGAGACGTAGGCCGAGGCCTCGCGGAACAGCGCCAGGGACCGGGCGACGAACGGGTCCAGGAAGGGGGCCACGTACGGCTCGAACGTGGTGCCGAACCCTTCGAAGCCGCGCAGGGGCGAGCGCTCGGCGGTCGCCCGCCACAGCCGCTCCAGGGCCTCCCGGCCGCCCTCGTCGCCGC
>NZ_VRVD01001101.1:0-848 GCF_008040015.1 Methylobacterium sp. WL18
GCGCGGCGGCCTTCTCGGCGCGCTTGGTGGCGCGCTCCTTGGCCTTCTCGCCGGGCTCGGCCTTCTGCGGGTTGTTGCGCGTCGGGCGCTTGGCCAGCCCGGCCTGGTCGAGGAAGCGCAGGACGCGATCGGTCGGCTGCGCGCCCTTGGCGAGCCAGCCCTGGATCTTCTCGGCGTCGAGCTGGATCCGGGCCGGATCGTCCTTGGGCTTCATCGGGTCGTAGGCGCCGACCTTGTCGATGAAGCGGCCATCGCGGGGGGCGCGGGCGTCGGCGACGACGATGCGGTAGTACGGACGCTTCTTGGCGCCACCGCGCGTGAGACGGATCTTCAGGGCCATTGTCTTAGGACTTTCTCTGTTCTTCGACCGACGGCGTATGGTTGGCCGCGATCGTCTGGTGGTGCCGGATGACCTCCTTGACCACGAAGGCCAGGAACTTCTCGGCGAAGTCGGGGTCGAGCTTGGCTTCGACCGCGAGCGTGCGGAGCCGGGCGACCTGACGCGCCTCCCGGTCCGGATCGGAAGGGGGGATCCCCTTTCGGGCCTTGAGCTCGCCGACCCGCTGCGTGCAGCGGAAGCGCTCGGCGAGCAGATGGATCAGCGCCGCATCGAAGTTGTCGATGCTGTCGCGCAGGCGGGCGAGTTCGGGATCGACCGCTTGGGCAGCGAGGACGCTCATTTCTTCTTCCCCGGCATGAATCCGCCGAGACCGGGCAGCTTCGGGCCGCCGAGGCCGGGAAGCCCCGGCATCTTGGGCATGCCGCCCAAGCCGCCGCCCAGTCCGCCCCCGCCCAGGCCCGGCGGCATCGGCGGCAGCTTGCCGCCGAACTGCTTCTCGATCTGCGCG
>NZ_VRVD01001102.1:0-847 GCF_008040015.1 Methylobacterium sp. WL18
GCCGGCCGCGGCGCAGGGCGGGATCCCCGCCGGACAGGCCGCGGAGGGCAAGCCTGCCGAAGCCAAGCCTGCCGAAGCCAAGCCTGCCGAAGCCAAACCTGCCGATACAAAGGGGGGCGAGGCCAAACCTGCGGATGCCAAAGGGGCGGACGGCAAGGGGACGGACGGGAAGCCCGCTGCGCAGAAGCCCGCCGCGCCCCAGCCCCAGATGTCCGAGCCGCTCAAGGCGGTCCGGGCCCAGCTCGACGCCGCCAAGGCCGAGCTCGAGGCCCGCGAGAAGCAACTGGGGCATCCCGACCTGACCCCGACGGACCTGGCTGCGATCCGCGACAGCGCCGCGACCGTCACCGAGGAGATCCGCGCGCTGATCACCCGGCTCGACACGCCGCTCGAGGCGGCGCGCGAGCGGCTGACCCAGCTCGGCCCGAAGCCCAAGGACACCCCGGAGAGTCCGGACGTCGCCGAGCAGCGGGTGGAGCGCGAAGCCGCCGTCGCCCGCATCGACGAGACCCAGCGCCTCGCCCGCTCCCTGCAGGTGCAGGGCGACCAGATCGTCGACCGGGTCTCGAACCGCCGGCGCGAATCGTTCACCCGCGACCTGTTCCAGCGCTCGCAGCCCCTGGTCGGGCCGGGCCTCTGGAGCAAGGTCATGGCCGACGTGCCGCGGGACACGCGCTCCCTGCAGAGCGCCGTATCGGATATCGGGCTGCTGTTCTCCCGCAACGGCAGCATCGGCAACCTGCTGTTCCTGGGGCTCGCCTTCGGGATCTCGATCGCGCTGTATTTCGGGCGGCGCAACATCGCCCCCCGGGCGGCCCGGCGGGACGCCCGGGGGGCGATGTTGCGC
>NZ_VRVD01001103.1:0-847 GCF_008040015.1 Methylobacterium sp. WL18
CCAGGAAGGCGGGCGGCGCTGGAGGCGGCGCTGCCCGCCTTCCTGGCGATGACGGCGCTCGGCCTCGCCACCGCGCTGCTGCGGCACGTCGCCTGGAGCCTCATGGTGCCGCTCACCCTGCACACGATGAGCGACATGGCCCGGGACGGCTTCGCCCGGGTCCAGCGCTTCTCGACCGAGTGGCACGCCAACACCTTCTCGGGCTCCACCGTCCGAAAGATTTCGCGCGGCATGTGGGCCCTCGACGGGCTCAACGACACGCTGCTGCTGGCGCTGCTGCCCGCCCTGGTGGTGCTGCTCGGCACCGCCCTCGTGCTCGGCCTGCACTGGCCGGTCCTCGGCGCCGTGGTGGCGCTGGGCGCCGCCGCCTATGTCGGCGCCACCGCGCTCCTGGCGACCCGGGTCATCGCCCCCGCCTCCGCGCTCTCCAACGCCCTCGACACGCGGCTCGGCGGCGCCCTCAGCGACGCGATCGGCAACAACGCCGTGGTCAAGGCCTTCGGCGCGGAGGCCCGGGAGGAGGCGCGCCTCGGCCGGCTCCTGGCCAAGTGGCAGCGGCGCACGCACCGCACCTGGATGATCATCACGTGGAGCGGCACCGGCCAGCTCGGGCTGCTGCTCGCCCTGCGCACCGCCATCGTGGCCACCGCCCTGTGGCTGTGGTGGCGCGGGGAGGCGAGCCCGGGCGACGTCGCCTACGTGCTCACCACCACCTTCGTGGTGCACGGCTACCTGCGCGACATCGGCGGCCACATCAACCACCTGCAGCGGGCGGTCAACGAGATGGAGGAACTGGTCGCCCTGGCGGACGAGCCCGTCGGCGTCGCCGACCGGCCGGGGGCGGCCC
>NZ_VRVD01001104.1:0-845 GCF_008040015.1 Methylobacterium sp. WL18
CTCCTGGACCTCGTCGGCAGCGACGCGCGGCTCCTCGCCTTCGCCCGGCGCGCCGCCCGGGTGCTGGTGCCGCTGACGCTCCTCATCGTCGCCATCGTGTTCGGCACCGGCCCGGAACCGCGCCGCAACTGGTACGGCGACATGCTGGGCAACGATTTCAGCCAGATCTGGGTGGCCGGCCGGTCGGCGCTCGAGGGGCGGGGCGGCGAGCCCTACGATCTCCCGGTCCATCTCGAGAACCTGAAAGCCGCGTTCGGGCCGGATTGCCGGTTCGCGTGGCACTACCCGCCGGTGTTCCTGATCCCGGCCGCCGCCTTCGCGACCCTGGAGCCGCAGCCGGCGTTCTGGCTCTGGACCGCCCTGTCGCTGGCGGTCTTCGCCGGGACGATGCGGTTCGCCGCCGGCCGGCGCGACGCCGCCTGGATCGCGCTCGCCCATCCGCTGGTGTTCTGCAACCTCACCTACGGGCAGAACGGCCTGTTCACGGCCTCGCTCCTGACCCTCGGGGCGCTGCTGGTCGACCGCCGCCCCTGGCTCGCGGGCCTGTGCTTCGGCCTGCTGGCCTACAAGCCGCACTTCGCCGCCCTGGCGCCGTTGCTGCTGCTGATCACCGGCCGCGGCACCTGCCTGGCGGCCTGCCTGGGCACGGTGCTGGCCCTGTGCCTCGCCGCTTTGGCCCTGTTCGGCACCGCGCCCTGGATCGGTTTCCTGGGGACCCTGTCCGAGACCAACCGCATCATCCTCCAGCAGGCGGCCGCCGGGCTCGAACTCAACGCCAGCGCGTTCGGGGCCGTCCGGCTGCTGGGCGGCCCGATCGCCGCCGCCTGGGCGCTGCAGGCGCTGGT
>NZ_VRVD01001105.1:0-843 GCF_008040015.1 Methylobacterium sp. WL18
GGGGTCGGTGGTGAGCAGGATCCCGTCCGGGCCGGTCTCGGCGTCGAGCCAGTCGGCCCCGGCGTCGAGAGCCATGCGCCGGGCGGTGCCGACATGGGCCTCCGGGCCTTGCAGCGCCACATCGATCACCCGCAGCGTCAGCCCCGCGAGCGCGCCGGATCCTTCCAGGGCCCGGATCGCCGCCACCGTGCCGTCGGTGCAGTTGTTGGCGAGAACCACCACCCGCAGCGGCGCGCGGTCGGAAAAGCCCTCTTGCCGGGCCAGGGAGGCGAGCAGGCGCGGCAGCCGCTCCGCCTCGTTGCGGGCGGGGATGCACACGACGCAGGGCCTGGCGATCGGGGTGGCGGTTGCGCGGGTCATGATAGCTAGTCTTCCCAACCTCATCCGCGCGCTAGACGCAGTGTTTCTGCCGTCCCCGGCACGCGTGTGGGCGTCACGGGTCTGTGGCGCCGGCCGAGGCGCGGGTCGGATCTCCCGTCCGGGCTCGGATGCTGACCCATCTGGTCTTGGATCGCCTCCGGCTGGACAGGAGATCCACGCCAGACCTGATCCCCGCCCTTCCTCCCCCCTTTGCGGGGGAGGGTGGCCCCTGCGTCAGCAGGGGTCGGGAGAGGGGAGCGACGCTTCCGAAAAGGTCGCGGACGCCTAATCCATCCTGCATCGTCGCGCTGCCCCTCTCCCGACCCGGCCTGACGGCCGGCCTACCCTCCCCCACAGAAGGGGGGAGGGAGAGCGCGGCGGGCGATGGCGCCTACATCCGGACGACGGCGTGTGAACATCCCGGCCCGCTCTGCCAGGCAGGCCCCCGCCGGTCTCCGTTACGCCCGCCCGCCGGCCACCCGC
>NZ_VRVD01001106.1:0-843 GCF_008040015.1 Methylobacterium sp. WL18
CCCTGGTCGATGCCCGCGGCGAGGCTCTGTCCCGCCGCCTCGCGGAGAGCGCCGAGGTGCTGGTCCGCGCCATCGAGGAGAAGGGCGGGGCGCTCATCGCCAGCGTCGACGGCAGCTGCCGTGCGGTCGGCGACAGCCTGGAAGGGCATGTCGAGCGCCTGCGCGCGGCCATCGACGGGCCGATGCTCGACCTGTCGCGGGCCCTGGCCGACCGTGCCGACGCCATCGAGCGCGTGCTGATCGAGACCGGCGTGCCTCTGGCCGAGACGCTACGGCTGCAGACCGAGGAACTGGCCGCGCAGTCGCGGGCCTCGGCCGAGCTGCTCCGCGCCGCCATCGACGACGGCGCGGGCCGCGCCCTCACCGAACTGTTCGAGACCAACGACCGGCTGGGCCGCGAGCTGGGTGCCGTCCTCCAGCGGATCGAAGGTGCCAACGCGGCGCTGGGCGAGCTGGTGTCCGGTGCAGGCACCAACCTCGGCGCGATCGAGCAGGGGCTGGCGGGCCGGGTCGAGCAGGTCCAGTCGGCGCTGCAGCGCATCGCCTTGGAGACCGGCCGCGCCACCGCCGGTGTTGCGTCCCAGGTCGAGGCCCTGCGCGAGGTCGCCAACACGGCGCTGCGCGAGGCGACCGGCCTCGCCGAGTCCCTCGACGGCCGCGGCCGTGCGCTCGGCGAGCAGACGTCCGTGCACGTTTCAGCGCTCGACCGGGCGGCCTCGTCGCTCGCCGCGATCGAGGAGCGCCTTGGGGCTACCCTGTCGGGCCGCGAGGCCGCGCTCGCGGAGGCGCTGGCCGGGTTCGAGGCACGCGCCAACACCCTGGAGCAGCAGGGCGGCGCCCTGG
>NZ_VRVD01001107.1:0-842 GCF_008040015.1 Methylobacterium sp. WL18
GTGGGGGCCCCTCCTCCCGGGCCGGCCGCGCCCCGCCCCCATGCGCGGGCGGGGCTGGACAAAACCGGGCGGACGCCGCGATCTGTCCCGGCGGGGTGCGGCGGGATCAGAGCGGACGACAGTGACCGGGATCAGGAACGCGGCGGCCGCGAGGCTTTCGGAGCGGCTCCACGGGTTTCGCAGCCTGGGCGGCAATTGCGAGTTCGGCTTCGTGCAGCGCTACGGCGGGGTCGAGCCGTCGGGCCTGCTGCGCTTCGCCTACACGCCGATGGAGGACCTGATCCGCGGCCTGCGCTGCGGATTTGCGGATTTCGGCGCGCCGGGGGACCTGCGCATCGCGATCAGCGACGGCGGCACCTACTACTGCCGCAGTGTGGCCTACAACATCTGGTCGAACACCGGCCATCCCGCCGGCTCGATCGACCCGGACGTGCTGGTGGAGCGCGAATACGGCCGGCTCGCCCACCTGAAGCGCAAGATGCTGGACGAGCTCGCCGACGGATCGAGGATCCTGGTCCGCAAGGTCGACCGCGACGCCCCGGATTCCGACTTCGCGCGCTTGGCCGAGGCGGTCTGGGCCCACGGCCCCTCGACGCTGCTGCGCGTCGTCGAGGCCGGGCCGGACTGGCGCCCGGAGCCGGCCCGGCGGGTCGCCGACCGGGTGATCGAAGGGGGGGTGCGCCGCTTCGCCCCCACCGCGCAGGCCTGGGAGATCGATCTCGAACCCTGGCTCCACCTGATCGACAGCGCCTACGCCCTGGAGCACGGCGCGCCGCCGACCGCGTTCGGGGCGGGCGCCTTCGGGGCGGCCATGACCTTGCCGGGCGGCCTGCGCCGGCATG
>NZ_VRVD01001108.1:0-840 GCF_008040015.1 Methylobacterium sp. WL18
CCGCCACCCTGCCGCTGCGCCTCCATGTCGAGCCCGCCGCCGGCCGGCCCGACGGCGCCCGCCTGATCCATGCCGAGATGCGCGCCCACCGGATCGCGCACGGCCCCGACGACACGGCCATGACGGTGGTGGCGGTGACCCGCGACATGACCGAACATCACCGCCATGCCGAGGAGCTGGAGCGCGCCCGCGCCGAGGCCGAGCGCGCCGACGCGATCAAGGGGCGGTTCCTGGCCAACGTCACGCACGAACTGCGCACGCCGCTCAACGCGATCATCGGCTTCTCCGAGGTGCTGGCTGGCGAAGGCGCGATCAGCCTCAGCCCGGACCAGGCCCGGGAATATGCCGGGATCATCGGCTCGTCCGGCCACCACCTCCTGGGCGTCGTCAACACGCTCCTCGACATGAGCCGGATCCAGAGCGGCAACTTCGATTACGCGCCGGAGACGTTCGACGCCGCCGCGCTGGTGCAGTCCTGCTGCGACCTGATGCGTCTCAAGGCCGAGACCGCGGGGGTCACGCTGGCGGTCTCCGTGCCGGGGCCGATCGAGATCACGGCCGATCTGTGCGCGTGCCGGCAGGTGCTGATCAACCTGATCTCGAACGCGGTGAAGTTCACCCCGCGGGGCGGCCGGGTCGACCTGTCCCTGCGCCGTGGCCCGGATGGCCTGGAGATCGTCGTCGCCGACACCGGCGTCGGCGTCGGCGAGGGCGACCTGCCCAAGCTCGGCACGCCGTTCTTCCAGGCCGGCAGCGGCGGCTACAAGCGCCAGCACGAGGGCACCGGCCTCGGCCTCTCGGTGGTGCAGGGCCTCGTCGGCCTGCACGGCGGCGCCATGC
>NZ_VRVD01001109.1:0-839 GCF_008040015.1 Methylobacterium sp. WL18
GGCCAGCAGGATGTCGTGGGCCTTGCCCAGGGCGACCAGGCGCGCCGCCAGGGCCTCGCGGGCCGTGTCGATGTCGGGGGCGTTGCGCAGGGTCTGGGCGGCGATCGCCTGCACCAGCGCCAGGGTGTTCTTCAGCCGGTGCGACAGCTCGCTGTTGAGCAGGTCCTGGTCCGCCTCCGCGCGTTTGCGCGCTTCGATGTCGGAGACCGCCACCACGGCGCCCACGACGGTGCCGGCGGCGTCCCGGATCGCCTCGCCCGCGATGGCGATCCAGCGGCGCGTCCCGTCGGGCTGCTGGTAGCGGACCTCCAATTCGGCCCGGGCCGCCTCGCCCGCGCAGATCCGGGCGAGCGGGAACTCCTCCGGCGCCACCGGTCTGTCATCCGCGTGATAGGCGCCGTAGGCGCCGTACGCCGCACTGTCCTGCGCATAGACCGTGTCGTGGCCCAGCACCTCGCGGATGCGCCGGTTGCCCATGACGATGCGGCCGGAGGGCGCCTCGGCGAGCAGGATCCCGACCGGGACCGTGTCCATCACGGTGGCGAGCCGGGCCTCGGCCGCGCCGACCTCCCGGGTCCCGGTGAGGCTCGCCGCGACCGTGCCGGCGATCAGCTGCACGACCGCCAGATCATCCTGCGTGAAGGCATCCTGCGTGGAGGCGTCCTGCGTGGAGGCGTCCTGTATGGAGGCGTCGGCCCGGGCGGCGCGCAGCTCGAGGATCCCCGAAGCCGCGCCGCCGAGCTGCACGGGCACCGTGAGGGCGGCACGCATGCCGGGTGCCGGCGGCAGGTCCGCCGTCCCCAGGTCCGCCGTCCGGTCGGGGTCGGGGATCGCCGCAC
>NZ_VRVD01000110.1:0-10591 GCF_008040015.1 Methylobacterium sp. WL18
TGCTGATCGCGCGCGACGGCGCCGACGTGATCGTCCTCGGCTGCGCCGGCATGGCGCCGCACCGGCGAGCGATCGAGGACGCGGTCGGGTGCGCGGTCGTCGAGCCCTGTCAGCAGGCGGTGGCGGCAGCCCTCGGGGCCGTTCTGCTCGAGACCGCCTCTTTAGGAAGGACCCGGCGATGCACTACGACCTCCTGATCCGCGGCGGCACCTGCGTCACGCCCTGGGGGACCGAGGGGATCGATCTCGGCGTCCGCGCCGGGCGGATCGCGGATCTCGGTGCGCCGATCGGCGCGACCGCGGATACGGTGATCGACGCGGTCGGTCTGCACGTCCTGCCCGGCCTGATCGACAGCCACGTCCACCTGCGTGATCCCGGCGACCCGGCCGTGGAAACGATCGAGACCGGCACGCGGGCCGCGATCCTCGGCGGGATCGCCACCCTGTTCGACATGCCCAACACGGTTCCGCCCATCGCCGATACCGAGCGCTTGACGTGGAAGCGCGGCTACGTGGCGGGTCGTAGCTGGTGCGATATCGGCCTGTACGTGGCGGGCGCCAAGACCAACATCGACAGGTTGGCGGCGCTGGAACGCGAGCCAGGGGTCTGCGCCGTGAAGGTGTTTGCGGGCAGCTCCACGGCGGCGCTGATGATTGAGGACGACGCCCATCTCGAGCGGGCCATGCGAGCCGGCCACCGGCGCATGGCCTTCCACAGCGAGGACGAGTTCCGGTTGCAGGCGCGCAAGCCGTTATTCGCCCGGGGGCAGCCGTACCGGACCCACATGGAATGGCGCGACGAGGAATGCGCGTTCCTGGGGACCCGGCGCCTGATGGCCCTGGCCCGCAGGACCGGCCGGGCGACGCACATCCTCCACGTCTCGACCGCCGAGGAACTCGAATACCTGCGGGATTTCCGCGACGTCGCGACCGTCGAGGTTCTGGTCAACCACCTGACCCAGGTGGCGCCCGACTGCTACGATACGCTTGGCGGGCTTGGGGTGATGAACCCACCGATCCGCGGCGAGCGGCATCGAGCAGCCGCCTGGGCCGCCGTGCGCAATGGGACTGTCGATACGATCGGCAGCGACCACGCGCCTCATGCCCGGGCAGCCAAAGAGCAGCCCTGGCCCGATTGTCCGGCCGGCCTCACGGGGGTTCAGACCCTGGTCCCGATCATGCTCGATCATGTCGCAGCCGGGCGCCTGTCGCTCGCGCGCCTCGTGGACCTGATGGCGGCCGGTCCGGCTCGTGTCTACGGCCTGCTCGGCAAGGGGAGAATCTCAGTCGGATACGACGCGGATTTTACCCTGGTGGATCTGAAGGCGCGTCGCACAATCGAGGACTCTTGGATCGCGTCGCCCTGCGGTTGGACTCCGTTTGCGGGACTACCCGTGACCGGATGGCCGGTCGCCACCGTTGTCCGGGGCAGATCCGTCATGCGCGATGACGAGGTTTTGGGCGATCCGGTCGGGCGCCTGGCGCGCTTCTCCGGCTGAGCCGAGGCGCCCGGATCAAGCGCATCCGGTTTCGGCCACCAGCCAGGCGGTGAGGATCGCGACGGCGTCCATGAGGTCGTCGATCTCCATGGCCTCATCGGGGTTATGGCTGCCATTAGCGTTGCGCACGAACAGCATCGCCATTGGAACACCGGCTTTGGCGAAGGCCGCGGCATCGTGCGAGGCCGGGCTGCCGAGGGGCATGGTGGCGATGCCGAGGGCTGTGGCCGCAGCCTCCAGATCGCTGCGGATCCGTGGCGAGACGTCTCCGACCGCCACCTCGGCGCGCGGGCCGAGCACGATCTCGACGTTGCGGCGTGCCACGATTGTCGCGACGTGCCTCAGGAACTGCGTCTCGATCTCCGCCAGCATGTTCGGCGCGTAGGCACGCACGTCCAGGCTGAACCGGAACTCGCCCGGGACTGTAGTCAGCCCGTGGGCTGCACCGTCGGTGTGGAACCGGCCGAACGTGACGGCCATCGGGCGGCCGGCCTCCTCGTTGGCCTGCCAGATCTGGTCGAGCGCCAGGGCGATCTCCGCGCCCGCCATGGCCGCATCGCGCCGGAACCGGCGGGGCGTGCCGACATGGTCGTAGCGGCCGCGGATTCGAGCATCCGGATAACGGAAGTTGCCCGGGATCCCGGTGCAGAGACCGACCGGAATTCCGGCCTCGACGAGGCTCGGCGCCTGCTCGATATGCACCTCGAGGAAGGCGTGGATCGCGGACGGATCGAGCGGCGGCGCATCGCCGCGTAAAGCCCCGGGATCGCCGCCGGAGGCCGCGATGTGATCGGCGAGGTCGCGCCCCGTATCGGCCCGGGGCATGGCGAGCGCACCCTCCGGCAGGGTGCCGAGCGCCGCTCGGCTTCCGAGATAGGACACCTGGAACCAGACGCTCTCCTCGGCACGCACCGCCATGACGGTGATATCGCGCTCCGGGATCAGTCCAAGGCTTTGGATCGCCGCGACAGCTGCGAGCCCGGCGACGACCCCGGCGGCGCCGTCGAAGTTGCCGCCGTGCGACACGGTGTCGAGATGGGAGCCGATCAAAATCGGCGGCCGGGTCCGATCCCGGCCGGGCAGCGTCATGTAGGTGTTGGCGGCCGCGTCCCGGCGGACCCGGAGACCCAGCTCGGCCGCACAGTGCGTCGCGCGCGCGTGGGCTTCGGTTTCCTCCGGGCTGTAGGAAGGCCGGGTAAACCCGGGATCGTCGTGGCCGCACCGGGCGAGTTCTGCCAGCAGGTGCTCGATCCGGCCTCGCTGTGCGCTGACCGCCTCCCTAACGGCGGTGACGGTTGCGTGTTCCAATGGGTTTCTCCCTGACCGCGCAATGGCCCCTGGCCTTCACGACGGTCCCGTTGGGCTCGCCATCATGACCCAGTGGTCGGGTCATCAGGCCTGCGCGGCCATGATCGATACGTGTGCAGAGATCACCTTCCAACCAAGATCGGGGAGGCGCATCCATGTCTGGCTCTGGCGCCCGATACCGGACTTGCCGCGCGGCTTGAACTCAAGATTCACGGTGGCCACGTCCGAGCCGACGGTCAGGATCTCCAACCGGATGCGTGCTTCCTTCGTGCCTCCAGGCGGTGGATCGGCCGCGATGCGCGCGGCATGAATCGCCGCAAAGCCGTAGCCATTCTCACCCACGGCGTAGCGGATCGTGTGAGGGCTGTCCCAGAAGGTTGCGTCCAACACCCCGACATCCTTGTCGATCAGCGCCTGCTCGTAGCGTTCGAACAGGGCGGTGACTTCAGCCACGACCTCGGGGCGGTTCAGGGTTGTGTCCATTCAGGCCTCCAAGTCGAGAACGGTGCGGATCAGGTCGAGGTCGGATCCACGCGTGCCGATGAGGGACAGGCCCACCGGAGCGCCATCGACCCGCCCGCCCGGGATACTCACCTGCGGGACGCCGGTGAGGCCTCCGTGGCTCGTCAAGCAGCCTATGCGCTCACGCAGCGGGTTGAGCGTGCTGAGCGGCAGCCCGCGCAGGGGAGCCGGGAACGGCGTGGTCGGAAGGCACAGGATGGTCCCGGGGGGCAGAAGCCGCGCGAGGCGGGCTCGTGCCTCAATGCGCATCAGGATCGCGGCGTTGCGTTCGCCCCCTGTCATCATCGAGCCCTGGACGAGCGCTCGGGCGACCGAGAAGGCGAGGCGCGGATTGCAGGTGTCGAGCCAGGGCTCGAAGGTCTGCCACGCCTCGCTGCTCTGCAGGACGCGCTGGGCCCGCTGCCACACCGACAGGCCCTGCGGCGCCATCGTCACGTCACGCCGGTTGCCGATCAGCGCGGCGAGACGATCGATGAGCGGCATAAGCGCTTGCTGCACGGCCTCGTCGGCGAAGCCGAGCGCGTCCGCGGCCACCAGCAGCGTATCGGGTAGCCGATCCGGCATCGACGCGCCGAACAGGACCTCCCCGACCCGGGCAAAGGTGGCCGCATCGCGGGCGAACCAGCCGCAGGTGTCGGCGCTCGGCGCCTGGACGCAGATCCCGGAGAAATCGAT
The DNA here is from genome assembly GCF_008040015.1 of Methylobacterium sp. WL18. NCBI lineage: Bacteria > Pseudomonadati > Pseudomonadota > Alphaproteobacteria > Hyphomicrobiales > Methylobacteriaceae > Methylobacterium > Methylobacterium sp. WL18. Next base: position 4,004 of record NZ_VRVD01000110.1, read on the forward strand.
GCGCCCGTGGGTCGGGCGGATCCCGTAGAGACCGCAGAAGCTCGCCGGCACACGCACGGAGCCGCCGCTGTCAGTGCCCAGCGCGAAATCGCAGGCTCCCGAGGCGACAGCTGATGCCGAGCCGCTGGATGAACCCCCGGGCACCCGGTCCGGCGCGGCTGGATTCAGCGGGGTGCCGTCATGGGCATTCTCGCCGAGGATTCCCAGCGAGACCTCGTCGGTGACGGTCTTGCCCACCACCGAGGCACCCGCATCGAGAAGCGTCTGCACCACCCAGGCGTGTCGCGCCGGAGTCGGGTCGATGCGCGGCCAATCCGGGTTGCCGCCACCGGTGGGGATCCCGGCGACGTCGATCAGGTCCTTGACGGCGAAACCGAGCCCGGCGAGCGGCCCCGTCGCGGAACCGGCGACGCGGGTGCGCGGACCCGGCAGGAATGGATCGGTGGATACGATGGGCTGCTCTTGCATCATGCGGAGATCGGTTCCTGCCATTGGGCGCCGGGCACGGCCGCGAACAGCGCCCGGGTGTAGGGGTGCTTCGGCGCGAAGAAGATCTCAGATGTCGGCGCGACCTCGACCACCTGGCCGGCCCGCATCACGGCGATCCGGTCGCAGACCTGCAGGGCGACGCGCAGATCGTGGGTCACGAACACCATGCTGAGGTGCAATCGCGCCTTGATGTCGGCGAGCAGCGCCAGAACCTGGGCCTGCACGGAGACGTCCAGGGCTGAGACCGGCTCGTCGGCCACCAGCACCTCGGGCTGCATGGCCAGAGCTCGGGCGATGCCGATCCGCTGGCGCTGGCCGCCGCTGAATTCGTGTGGGAAGCGCTGCGCCGCCGCGGGGTCGAGGCCGACGAGCGCCAGCATCTCGCGGGCTTGGGCCTTGGCGACCTCCGGCATGGTGCCGTGTATGATCGGGCCTTCGGCCACGATGTCGACGACGCGCTGGCGCGGGTCGAGGGATCCGTAGGGGTCCTGGAACACCATCTGCACCCGCTTGCGGTGCGGACGCATCTGGCGGCGGCTCAGCGCGGCGACGCTGTGCCCGGAGAGAAGGATCTCGCCGCTATCGACTGGCATCAGCCGGGTGATCGCCCGCGCCAGGGTGCTCTTGCCCGAGCCGCTCTCGCCGACGAGCCCCAGGGTCTCCCCCCGCCGCAGCTCCAGATCGACGCCGTCGAGCGCGCGGGTGATGCGCCCGCCGAACAGGCCGCGCGCACCGTAGGTTTTCTCGACCGCCCGGGCTTCGACCACCCGAGGGGCCGTACTGGGCGGTCGTTGCGGCGGCGGCGCCAGCCTGGGCACCGCCGCGATCAAGGCGCGCGTATAGGGATGCTTCGGGGCGCCAAGAACCGAAGCCGCGGGGCCCTGCTCAACCAGAGTGCCCTTCTGAAGCACCGCGACCGTGTCGGCGATGTCGGCGACCACCCCGAAATCGTGTGTGATGAACAGGACGCTGGTCCCGTGCTCGCGCTGCAATTCCCGGATCAGGTGAAGGATCTGCGCCTGGGTGGTCACGTCCAGCGCGGTGGTCGGCTCGTCGGCGATGAGAAGCCGTGGGTTCAGCGCCAGCGCCATGGCGATCATCGCGCGCTGGCGCTGGCCGCCGGAAAGCTGGTGGGGATAGGAGCGCAGGAGCCGAGCGGGCTCCGGCAGGTGGACGCTGTCGAGAAGCGCGACGACCCGAGCCCTCCGGTCGGCGCGGCCGAGCGCCGTATGGATGCGCAGGACCTCGTCAAGCTGGCGCCCGATCGTGTGAAGCGGGTTGAGAGCCGTCATCGGCTCCTGGAAGATCATCGCGATGCGCGCCCCCCGGATGCGGCGCATCCGCTTCGGCGTGATCGTCGCGAGGTCCTCGCCCTCGAAGTCGATACGCCCGCCGGAGACGCGCACGTGCGGCCCGGGCAGCAATCCGAGGATCGCCCGCGCCACCAGCGACTTGCCCGATCCGCTTTCGCCGATGAGGCAGGTGACGGCGCCCGGCCGCAGCACAAGGTCCACGTCGGTGACCGCGTTCGGCCGGTCCGCACCCGGGGGCAACGCGATCGTCAGCTTCTCGATGTCGAGGACGGAGTCGCTCATCGCTCGCGGAGCCTCGGGTTCAGTGCCTCGTTCAAGCCATCGCCAACGAGATTGATGCCGAGGACGGTGAGCAGGATCGCGATGCCCGGGAAGGTGCAGATCCACCACGCCGAGCGAAGGACCGCGCGTCCCGCACTGATGATCAGGCCCCAGCTCATCACGTTCGGGTCGCCGAGCCCGAGGAACGCGAGGCCCGCCTCGATCAGGATCGCCGTCCCGATGAGCAGCGATCCCACGGCGATGATCGCCGAGGTGCAGTTCGGCAGCATGTGGCGGAAGATGATGCGGGCGTCGCCTGCCCCGAGGCCGTCGCAGGCGAGCACGAATTCGCGCCCGCCGAGCGCCACGAACTCACCCCGCACCAGACGGGCGATCCCCGGCCAGGACACCGCCGCGATGGCCACGATCTCGCTGGTGAGCGATGGCGACAGGATCGCCACGATGAGGATCGCCAGCACGAAGGCCGGGATCGTCTGGAAGAACTCCGTGAGCCGCATCAGCGCGATCTCGACGCCACCCCGGTAATAGCCGGCCAACCCTCCGACGAGGGTTCCGAACAGGATCGCGGCAAGCGTCGCGCCGAGCCCGATCATCAGCGAAGTGCGCGCGCCGTAGGCGATCTCCGCGGCCACATCCCGCCCGAGCGTGTCGGTGCCAAGCAGGAAGCGGCCGCCCGGCGGCTGGAGCGCGGGCCCGACCAGGCGGAACGGGTCGCCGGGAAACAGCAGGGGCGTCAGCACCACCAGGGCGAGCAGCCCGAGCAGTACGGCTGCACCGAGGAGCGCCAGACGGTTGCGCGCGAAACGCGCCAGAGCGGCCCGCATCGCTACAGCTCCATCCGAGGATCGAGGCAGACGTAGACGAGGTCCACGGCGAGGTTGATCACGACGACGAGGCAGGCCGAGACGAAGAAGATCCCGAGCAGGAGGTTGAGGTCGCGCGACTGCAGCGCGTTGAAGGCCAGGGTGCCGACCCCCGGCCAGCCGAACACCGTCTCGACCACGATCGAGCCGCCGATCAGGTTGCCGGCCTGTACCCCCGCCATGGTGACCACCGGCAGTAGGGCGTTGCGCAGGACGTGGCCAGTCATCACCCGGGCCTCGGTCTGGCCCTTGGCCCGGGCCGTGGTGACGTAGTCCATGCCGACCTGTTCCAGCACGGAAGCGCGCATCACCCGGGCGTAGACCGCGAGGTAGAAGAGCGAGAGGGCGACGGCCGGCATGACCAAGTGACGCCCGACGTCCCAGACCTCGTCCCAGCCCTCGTTGTCGGCCCCCACCGTGTCGAAGCCACTGGTGGGAAGCCAGCCGAGCCGGATCGCGAAGATCACGATCATCATCAGCCCGAGCCAGAACCCCGGCGTGGCATAGGCCACCAGGCTCACAAGCGAGATCACCGCGTCGCGCCAGGAGTTGCGCCCGGTGGCCGCCACGAGGCCGAGGAGCGTACCGATCACCAGGGCGGTCCCGAAGGCGGTCAGCATCAGCAGGCTCGTCGGCCACAACCGGTCGAGGATCAGGCTCGCCACGGGGCTGTCGTTGCGGAACGAGTAGCCGAGATCGAGGTGGAGCATGTTGAGCAGGTAGACGCCGAACTGCGTCGCCATCGGCTGGTCGAGGCCGAACTTGTGCCGCAGCTGCTCCATGTATTCCGGGCTGGCCGCGCCGCTTTCGCCAGCCAGAACCGACGCCGCATCTCCCGGCGCCAGGTGGATCAAGAAAAAATTCAGCACGACGATGCCCAGGACCACCGGGATCGCCAGCAAAAGCCGATGACCGAGAAAGCGCGCGAGCCGCACCGGATTACTTGTCCATCCAGGCTCGCTCGAACGCCTGTTGTGTGCCCAGCGGTCCGGTGGTGTGATCCTTGAGGCGCCGGTTGAAGACGCTCACGTATTGCACGTCGATCAGCCAGATCATCGGGCTGTCTTCGGCCAGGATCTGCTGGACCTTCTTATAGATCGCCCCGCGCTTGTCCGGATCCAGCTCGCGCGCGCCCTCACCGAGCATGCGGTCGACTTCCGGGTTCGAATAGAACGTGTCGTTGACGAAGGTGACACCTTTTCGGATCTGCGAGGTCAGGAACTGCTTGTTCAACCCGTAGACCGGATCGACGCCCTGGCTCAGGAACGGCTCGTTGATGTCGTAATCATAGTTCGTGTAGACGCGCCGCAGCCAGGTGGCGGTGTCTTCTGAGCGCAGAGTCACGTCGATGCCCACCGCGGCGAGGGCCTGCTTCAAGTATTCGGCCTGCCGCAGCCACTGTTCGCCGAACGAGTTCACCTCCAGATGGAGGGCGAAGCGCATCCCGCCCGCGCCGCGGGGTGCGCCGGCGTCATCGAGCAGCCGGTTGGCGATCTCCAGCCGATCCGACACGTCATACTGGCGCACGTCGTCGGTGTAGAGGCCGGCCGTCTTGAATTTGCGGCTGAGTGGACCCGAGGCGGGCAGGCCGTAACCGAACATCACGTCCCTGAGGATGACGTTGCGGTCGATCGCGTAGGCGATGGCTTGGCGCACCGCCTTCTTCTGAAGCTGCGGATGGCGGCCGTTCAGCTCCAGGACGCTCTGAGCCGGCGTCATCTCGTAGCCCTTGGTGGTCAGGTCGAGGACTGGATTGGTCTTCATCCGCGCGAGATCGGCATAGTTCACCGCGCTGTAGCCGGCGAAATGGGCTTCCCCGGCCTCCATGGCGGCCGAACGCGTTGCGGCATCCGGGATGAAGCGGGCGACGATACGGTTGAGGTACGGCAGCCCCGGCTTCCAGTAATTCTCGTTGCGGTCGAGCCGCACGGACTGACCACGCTCCCAGCTCACGAACTTGAACGGGCCGGTTCCGATCGGCTTGTTGGCGGTCGGGTTCTGGAGGACATCAGTTCCCTCGAACACCGATCGGCACAAGATCGGCAGGTCGCGCCCCGAGAGCGCTTTCATGATGTACGGAGCCGGGTTGGCGAGCCGCAGCACCGCAGTCATCGGATCGGGCGTGTCGACGGCTACCAGTTCGGCGAGCATTACTGGGGCGATCGGATTATACTTCTTCAAGACCTCCATGAAGGAGTATTGCACGTCCGCGCTGGTGAACGGCTTGCCGTTGTGGAAAGTCACGCCCTCCTGGAGCGTGAATGTGATGGTCTTTCCGTCCGCTGCGACATCCCACGACTTGGCCAGGTTGGGCCGTGGGTTCAAATCCCAGTCGTAGGTGCACAGCCCTTCATAGACCTGCGTGGCAATCGGCGGGATGTTGCCGGCCGATACGGCGTAATGCGCTAAGGTCGAAGGCTCTGGATGCACGATCATCACCATCGTGCCGCCCCGCCGCGGTTCGGCGGCGCTTGCGCCGTTCGAGGCCGCGGCGAGGCCGAGCGGGAGCGCCAGAACGGTGCGGCGAGAGAGATCAGTCACGTGAGGTGTGCGAGACAAGCCGAAGGACCCCTGAAGCTGTAGGGGGACTCAGCAACGGTCGTGCCACCCGATTGGTAGATTCACCCCGGTATCATGTCGATTGATCGGGGGTGATCTGTGCCGAGCCTCGAATACGGCATAAAAGCAAACTGGGAGGAAATCTTGATCTCGGCGGCCGGATGCCGGATGCCGGAGGTTCGCGTCGGAACGAACCTTGCCATGAGCTGCGGCCGAGCCGTCCCTGGCTCGTGCTTGGAGCCCTTGGTCACGATGCGCGAATCCGGACGGACGATCAGGCTGGGGATGCTCACCCCTTCGTCGAACAGCGTGCTCGAACCGATGACGGCGCGCATGCTGGCCGGGCAGGACGGGGTCACGGCCCACTTCTCGCGCGTGCGCGTGACCCAGATCGGCCTGTCAGCCGTCGCACTGGGCCAATTCGCGCAGGAACCGATGCTCGCGGCCGCCGACCTGCTCGCCGATGCGCGGGTCGCCTCGATCCTTTGGAACGGGACTGCGGGTGCCTGGCTTGGCTTCGACAATGACGTGGCGCTCGCAGCGGCAGTGACCGAGCGAACCGGCGTGCCGGCCTCGACCTCCGCGCTTGCTTTCCGCGACCTGTTTCGGCGACGCGGCATCGAACGCATTGGGCTGGTGACCCCCTATACCGGGGACGTCCAGGCGCGGATCCAGGCGAATTGGCGCTCCGACGGGTTCGACTGCTCGGCAGAGCGGCATCTCGGTCTGTCAGAGAACTTCGAATTCGCTTTGGCCGGCACAAGCGAGATCGCCGGGATGGTGCGCGCCGTCGCGGCCGAGGGCGCGCAGGCCGCGGCCATCGTCTGCACCAACCTCGCGGGCGGAGCGATCGCCGCCGCCTTGGAGGCCGAACTCGGCATCCCGGTCTACGATTCGGTCGCGGTCAGCCTGTGGAAGGCGATAGACCTTGCCGGCGCAGGCACCGAGGCACTCATTGGATGGGGCGACGTGTTCGCGACCGCCTGAGCGACCTGCCTCAGCAGGCGTCATCATCGGCGTTGCGGCGCTCGATCCACCGCCGCAGGGACGGCGCGAAGCCGGTGGCCGGCTTGGCCGGCGGA
>NZ_VRVD01001110.1:0-838 GCF_008040015.1 Methylobacterium sp. WL18
CTGTCGGCGCCTGGTCAAGGATTACGAGCGTTATGCCAGCACGCTGGCAGGACTTCATATGGTCGCCTTCGTCTGTCTCATGCTGAAACAGGCCGAACGACTGATGACAGGTGCATAACACGCTCTAAGGTTCGTTATTCATTTCGATGGCGGGGCGATGGGGCTGATGCGGTCGAAGGGGAGCGGCAGATGAGTAAGAGCCTATCGCGTGTCGTCGCGGTCATGGCCATGGCCATGGTGGCGCAGGCCTTGCCGGCGCGGGCGCAAACGATCGATCTCGCCCTCGGCGCGGGGTACCGATCTTTCGATTTCGGCGGTCCGGGCTCGGTGCTGCCGACGTTCTCCTTCAGCCTTGCCGGGCCGGGAACGCTCTCGATCGTGGATTCCTATCTCAGCGGTGATCAGTTCCGGATCAACGTGACATCATCGACGGGCGTGACGATCTTCTCAGGGCTCACATCCACGCCCGCGCTCGGGAGTTACGCGACCTCGGCTTTAGACGCGTTGCAGAATCCCGCCTTCAGCTCGGCGCAGATCCACCTGAGCGCCGGCACCTACACGGCGGGTGGGTTTGCCGAAGCGAGCCCCTACGGAACCGGCGGGGCGTTTGCCGGCCTGTTCGAATCCAGCGCCGCTGCCGGTGCCGGTGGCGGTTCCGGTGGCGCGCCCTCGCCCGAGATCAACGCGATCCTGGGTCTCGCGCTCGCCGGCGGCACCGTGACCTTCCTGCGCCGCAGGCGCCGCGAGCAGTCCGGGCCGGCTGCCGCCTGAGAGCGCCGGCGTGGCCGAGATCCTGGCCGGACGGGGGACGGCGATCGTGGGCGGCACGGCCCACGCG
>NZ_VRVD01001111.1:0-838 GCF_008040015.1 Methylobacterium sp. WL18
CCGCCGGACCATGCGGGCGGCCCTGGCCGCCAAGGGGGCCGAGCGCCTGGTCGAGCCGTTCGACCCGGCCCGCTACAACCATCAGGCGAGCATCGGCGAGAACATCCTGTTCGGCGAGCCGGTGGGCGGGGCCTTCGCGCCCCTGCGGTTCGCCCGCCATCCGTACCTGCGGGCGGTGCTGGAGGCCGAGGAGCTGGTGCGACCGCTCACCGAGATCGGCCTGTCGGTGGCGCGCAGCACCGTGGAGATCTTCGCGGATCTGCCCAACGACCATTCGCTCTTCGACAACTATTCGCTGTTCCAGGCCTCGGAGCGCGGCTACTTCGAAGATCTGGTGGTTCGCCTGCCCAATGCCGCGAGCCTGCGCCGCGGATCGGCCGGCCAGCGCGACCGCACCCGGCTGATCGGCCTGGCTTTGCGCTACAGCGAGTCCCGCCACCGCTTCGGGCTGATCGACGCCGCGTTCGAGCGGCGGCTGGTCCAGGCGCGTCGCTCCTTCGCCCGGATGCTGCCGCCCCACCTCGCCGGCGCCGTCGAGTTCCACGATCCCGGCCGGGTCAATCCGGCCGCCAGCTTGGAGGAGAACCTGCTGTTCGGCCGGATCAGCCTCGGCGAGGCCAACGCGGAGCCCCGGGTGCGGGCGCTGGTGCAGCGCGTGCTCGCCGACGAGGGCCTCGAAGCCTCGGTCTACGGGCTCGGCCTAGACAGCAAGGTCGAGATCCAGCCCAGCACCGGCGCGCTGGCCGACGGCGCGATCAACGCCCGGGAGCGCGTCGCGATCGAGCTGGGCCGCTGCCTCGCCCGCGAGCCCGACATCCTGGTGGTCGCGGTGGCGCCC
>NZ_VRVD01001112.1:0-837 GCF_008040015.1 Methylobacterium sp. WL18
GCCCCGAGCCGGTGGGCGAGGCCGCGCAGCTCCGCCACGAAGGCGTCGCCCTCCCGGCGCACCTCGCCGATCGTGCCGACATCGAGCAGCAGGCGCGTCCCGGGATTGGTCCAGTCGACCAGCCAGGTCTCCACCGTGGCGCCGTCGTAGAGGCCGCCGGCGATGTCGGCCTCGGTCAGCCCCAGGGAACTCAGCGCCCCGGCCACATCGCCGCCGGAGACCGCGAAGCCGGATTCGGCGCTGGCCTCGGCGGCCTCCAGCCCGGTGCGGGCGGCGTGGACCAGGCCCGCGAGGGTCAGGTCGCGGTCATGGTCGGTGAAGCCCAGCGCGACGCCGTCCCGCCGGTGCAGGGTCCAGCACCGGCACAGGGTGGTGACGCCGCCCGCGAGATGGGCCGCAAAGGCACTTGGAATATCGCGCATCTTTTTCCCCTTAAGGCACCTACGGGCGACTCCAGTTTGAGGCGCGACAGCTTTTGCAGAGCTCGACGCGCGCCCTCTCCCGTGCGGGAGAGGGCTGGGGTGAGGGGTCAGGTCTGTCCGGAGAGGTCGCACCCCTCACCCTGTCCCTCTCCCGCACGGGAGAGGGGACCCGCGCCTTTTCGCGGCCGATCGGACGATCCGAAATCTGCGTCCCTCACGGCACGATCTCGACCAGCGGCACCTTGGGGATCTCGCCGGCCGTGAAGGCTGCGAGGTCGATGGTGAGGTCGTCGGTGTCGAACCGGACCGGCACGTCGAAGGCGAAGCCCGCCGTGACGGCGGCGCCCTTGGCGGGGACGTGCCCGCCCGCGAAGGTCACGAGCCCGGTGGCCGGGTCGCACGCGAAGGCGTCGGC
>NZ_VRVD01001113.1:0-834 GCF_008040015.1 Methylobacterium sp. WL18
GGCGAGCTCCGCGCGCAGGGTGGCGTCCGGCCGGGCGAGTTCCGCGATGGCGTCGGCCCAGCCCGGCCCGTCGAGGGGATCGCGGAACAGCGCGAAGCCTTCGGCGATCTCCCTGTGCACGGGGATATCCGAGGCCACCACCGGAAGACCGGATGCCGCCGCCTCGACGATGGGGATGCCGTAGCCTTCGGTAAACGAGGGCATCAGCAGCGCGGTGCAGCTGCGGGTCAAAGCCGCGAGGCCGTGCGTGGAAAGGCCCGTGACTTCGACCGTGTGGGCGCGCACGCCGGGGCAGCGATCCAGCATGTCGATCGCGCTCTCGGCCTCCCAGCCCCGACGCCCGACGACGACAAGGCGAGGCGTCGCGGCGCCGTACCGCTCGGCGAGGCGCCGCCAGAGCTGGAACAACAGCAGGTGGTTCTTGCGGGATTCGATCGTGCCGCAGACCAGGAAGGTCGGGCGGTCGGGCTTTAAGCGCGGCCCCGCGCGCCCGAAGGCGGGCTCGACGCCGAGGTGGCCCACCGCCACGGGCGGCCGGCCAAAACCCTCGGCGGCCAGATGGTCGAGGGTGCGGGCGCCGGTATCGGCGGAGTTGACCAGGATCGCGGCGGCGTGCCGGCCGATCGTGCGCATCCGGAGCCGGTGCCGGTCGGCCTCGCCGGCACGCCCGTATTCCGGATGGGTGATCGGGATGAGGTCGTGGACGAAGAACGCCGCGCGCACGTCGCGCCGGTCGTAGAGCCAATCGAATCGGCGCGGGTTGTCGAGGCGCAGGTGCGATGTGTGCAGGTAAAGCGCGTCGCGGGGCAGGGCGGCGAGCGACCGGCCGCGCGC
>NZ_VRVD01001114.1:0-833 GCF_008040015.1 Methylobacterium sp. WL18
GGCCGTTCCTGCCCGAGGGCGGGGCCCCCGGCCACCAGGGCGAGCAGCGCGAGGACGCGCGCCGGACGGAGGAGGGTCGGCAGGTCGGTCATGGGGATCACGGCGTCTGCTGCCGCGCGACGCCGAAGCGCACGACGGTCAATCCGGGTTCGGGCGTCTGCGCCATCGCGGCCTCGCCCGGCTGGGCTTCGGGGGGCTCGGGCGGCCGTCCCGCATCCGCGAGGCTGCGCAGCGACAGCGACAGCGAGCCGACCTTCTGGGCGAGTGTCAGTGTCTCCGCCTGGGCGGGGGTGACGGCGAGCGTGGCGGTCTCGCCGGTGACGACGTTGGTGCCGTTCTTCTCCTGGATCAGCTGACCGATCGCCAGGACGCGGATATCGGTCAGGATGGTCTGGGAGAGCTGCACCTCGCTGTTGTTGGCGCGGGAGTTCGCGTCGTCGCGAAAGGTGCGGATCACGTCGACGCGGTCGTTGGGCAGGATGAAGCCGCCGGCGGAGTTGGTGCCGCGGCTGTCGGTGACGATGGCGACCGCGCGCATCCCGGAGGGCAGGATCGCGGCCATGAACCCGCTGTCGGGCCGGACCAGCTTCTGCGCCCGGATCGGCTCGCCGGCGAGGAAGCCCGAACGCACGGAGGCGCCGACCGTCTCGTCCAGCGCCTTCGCGTTGTCCTTGCGGCTGATGTAGCCCGCCGTCATCGCGGCGTCCGGCCAGGGCTGCCAGCGCAGGTCCGCGGCCCGCAGCACCTGGCCCATGGGCATGTCGGCGGCGGCCACCAGCACCTCGGTCACCGGAGGCGGCGGCGGCAGCTCGGCCTTCGGGGCCGGCGGCGGC
>NZ_VRVD01001115.1:0-833 GCF_008040015.1 Methylobacterium sp. WL18
CTGGCGGCGCGCCACCCCGAGCTGGAGCGGGCGGAGATCGGCCTCGCCCTGGCACCGCTGCCGGCCTGGCTGGTCCTGCACGAGGAGGTGCGCGGCAACGCCCGGATCCGCCGCGTCGCCGATTGTCTCACGGACGCGCTCGGCGTCCTGTTGCGCGGCGGCTGAGGCCGCCCCTCCGGCTCACGCCGGCTGGCGCTGGGCGGGGGCGTGGCCGAAGCGGATGATCTCGTGGGACAGCCGCTCCAGCGGCAGGACCTTGGCGGCGGCGCCGCGCTCGATCGCCTCCTTGGGCATGCCGAACACCACGCAGCTCTCCTCGTCCTGCGCCACCGTGAGGGCGCCGGCCCGGCGCATCTCCAGGAGGCCGTTGGCGCCGTCGTCGCCCATGCCGGTCATGAGGATGCCGAGCGCGTTGGCGCCGGCGCATTGCGCGGCCCCGCGGAACAGCACGTCCACCGACGGGCGGTGGCGCGAGACCAGCGGGCCGTCCTTCACCGCCACGGTGTAGCGGATGCCGCTGCGTTGGAGCAGCAGGTGCAGCCCGCCCGGGGCGATCAGGGCCCGCCCGGGGATTACCGCGTCGCCGTCCTCCGCCTCCTTCACCGCGATGGCGCAGAGCCCATCCAGACGCCTGGCGAAGGCCGCCGTGAAGTGCTCGGGCATGTGCTGGACGATGATCAGCCCCGGGCAATCCGGCGGCAGCGCCTCCAGCACGTCGCGCAGGGATTCGGTGCCGCCCGTGGACGCGCCGATGCAGACGATCGGCTCGGTCCCGGCCAGGGCCCGGGGGCGGGCGCTGAGCGGCAGCACGGCGTCGGCGGTGAGCTTGGCCT
>NZ_VRVD01001116.1:0-831 GCF_008040015.1 Methylobacterium sp. WL18
CCACCGCCCAGGGCGCGGCGCGCGGCGCCTCGCGCAGGGCGGTGAGGTCGGCGATCTGGCGCCGGAGCCAGTCCGCGTCCTCGATCACCCGTGGCCGGCCCCAGACGTGGACCGTGGCGTAGTTCCAAGTGGGCACCACCCGCCCGTGCTCCTGCTTGCTCGCGTACCAGCCCGGGGTGACGTAGCCCTGTGGTCCCTGGAACACGACGAGGCAGTCCTCGGCCTCGGCGAGCGCCTGCGCTTGCGGGTTGGCGCGGGCGAGATGGGCGCGCAGGGTGCCGTGCGTGCCCGCCTCGTCCAGCAGGAACGGGATCGGGTTGGCGATCAGGCCACCCGCGCCGCCGGTGACCAGCAGGCCGAGCGGATAGGTCCGGATCAGCCCGTGCTGCGCCGCGTGCGTGTCATCCCGGAAGTGTGGCGGCTGGTACATCGAGCCAAGTCCTTGTTGCGGGATCCTGCTTGACCGCACGGTGGACCAGGCGAAAGGTCCGGTTTCCGAAAACCGACTGGACCACTTGCCGCCATGGCCCGAGGCCCGCTGCCGCTGCCCGTCAGCCTCGATCCGGTGTCGCCGACACCCTTGCACGTCCAACTCCGCGAAGGCTTGCGCGGGGCGATCCTCGACCGCCGCCTGCCGCGTGGAACCCGGCTGCCCGCGTCGCGCATGATGGCCGCCGATCTCGGCTGCGCCCGCGGCACCGTGGTCCTCGCCCTGGAGCAGCTGATCGCCGAGGGTTACCTCACGGCGCGGACCGGATCGGCCACCCGGGTCGCCGCGACCCTGCCGGACGACACCCTTCCCCGGCCGGATGGGGCGGCACGGCCGGGGAA
>NZ_VRVD01001117.1:0-827 GCF_008040015.1 Methylobacterium sp. WL18
GCTGGGACGGCCGGGTCGAGCCGAGCTTCGCCGCCGAGCCGGCCAAGCCGAACCCCGCCGACGCCTTCGACCAGTACCTGGCCTCGGTGGAGCGCGACACCCACGAGGAGCCGGTCGCGTACGGCGCGGAAGCCGTGGATCCGCAGGAGCCCGCCGCGTCGGACTACGCGGACGGCCGCACCCTGCGCCGGGTGAACCCGCGCCGCCGCCTGGCCTCCGTCGGCGCCGGCATCGCCATCGTCGCCGTGGCGGTGACGGGGGCGCTCACCTACAGGGGCCTGCAGGGTTCGGGCGGCGCCGGCGGCGTGCCGGTGGTCCAGGCCGATTCGACCCCGCTCAAGGTCGCCCCGAAGGTCGCCGACGGCGTCGAGATCCCGGACCAGAACCGGCAGATCTACGACACCAAGGGCAAGACCAAGGAAGGCCAGATCAAGATCGTCAACCGCGAGGAGCAGCCCATCGACGTCGCCGAGGCGGCCCGCGCGGCGCAGGGGACCGGTCCTGCCGGCGGTGCGCAGAGCGGCACCACGCCGGGTAACGGCCCGTTCGAGGCGTTCGGCGAGCCGCGCCGCGTCCGCACCGTCGCGGTGAAGCCGGAGGCCCCTCCCGCGCCGGTCCAGCGCGAGGCCCAGGCCGACGCCGCGCCGGCCCCGATCCCGACCATGGTGTTGCCCACCGACGAGCCGCCCCAGACCAAGTCCAAGCCCGGCCGCCAGGCCGCCGCCTCCCTGGCGGCGCCGGATCCCGAGCCGGTCCAGGCCGCGCCGAATTCCATGGCGGCCGATGCCGCCCCGCCGAAGTCCGTCGCCGTGAAGCCGGCCCCGAAG
>NZ_VRVD01001118.1:0-822 GCF_008040015.1 Methylobacterium sp. WL18
CGTTGGCGGCGGTCTCGGTCTGGGCCGGCGCCCTGTCGACGGCCGCCGCCACCGCGGCGACACCCTGGTAGCGGGTCAGGCGTCGATCGATCATGTCGTCGATCCGGCCGTGCAGCTCCGCGACCGTCAGGCTGCGGCGCTTGCCGCCGGACTTCTCGGTGAACAGGCTGCGGTTGGCCCGGGCGGCGCTGCGGAACTCGCGCCCCGCCACCTCGTCGGGCTTCTCGGAGGAGAGCGACAGGAAGCGCCCGGCGCTGGCGCTGCCCAGGAAGTGGGCGAGGTACAGCTCCGTGGTGGTGAGCGTCCGGCCGACCCGGGCCTCGATCCGCTCGCGGTCGCGCTTGATCAGCTCGGCCGCCATCAGGGCGGCGATCCGGGGATCGTTGCGCAGGTTGAGCACGCGGGCCCGCATGGAACTCGCGACGGTGATCGCGGAGCCGCGGCCCTTCACGGCGGCGGCCTCTTCGTCGAGGCCGTAGCGGGCGCCGTAATCGCGGATCATCTCCAGCCAGGTGCGGGCGACGAACTGGAACAGGCCCTGCGCCGAGGAGGTCCCGGCCTTGGCCTCCGTGTCGAAGCTCGATTCCTTGTCGGCAAGCGCCATCATGTAGACCGGGTCGACCCCGGCTTCGTCGGAGGCCTTCACGATCGTGTCGACCACCTTGCGCGGCACGCTGCGCTCGCCGAACCGGACGGCGTCCTCGCCCTGCTCCTGGGTGACCCGCGGCAGGCTCGCGAGGTCGTCCTGGATCAGCGCGGCGGTCGCCGGCTCCTGGTCCTCGACGGGGAGCCCGGTCCAGGCGGCCGCGCCCTCGGCCGGCG
>NZ_VRVD01001119.1:0-819 GCF_008040015.1 Methylobacterium sp. WL18
CCCGCGACCCGGCCGCCGCCTCCGATCAGGTGATCGCCGCCCGCCAGCGGGTCCGCGGCGCCCTCGACGCCGTGGGCGGCGACCTGTCGGGGCTGCTGATCGACCTGTGCGGCTTCCTCAAGGGCTTGGAGCGGATCGAGGCGGAGCGCCGCTGGCCGGCCCGCTCGGCCAAGGTCGTGGTCCGCATCGCCCTGGGGCGGCTGGCCGAGCATTACGGCTTGGCGCGCGAGGCGACCGGACCGGACCACGCGCGGTTGCGGCTGTGGCGGGCATGAGGGGGGGGCGATGGACTCCAACCCTGGCCCTCATCCTGTGGGGCCGTGAGTCTTTCGATCGATCGCCCTTCGATGTCCCATGCACCCGACGCCTGAGCGTCGCCGGACGGGACTATGCCCAAGCACGACCCGCGGGTCCCCTCTCCCGTGCGGGAGAGGGACAGGGTGAGGGATCAGGTCATTCCGGATGGGTCTGTTCCCTCACCCCAGCCCTCTCTCGCACGGGCTACGACGTTCACACATCGCTGCCGGATGAGGGCCAAGGCTAACCCCAAACGCGTCTCCCTCCCCCGCATAGGGGGGAGGGAGAACCGCGGTGTCTCTAGCGTATCCTGTCGGCCCCGATGTGTGAATCCGCTAGCCCGCATGGGAGAGGGGGCGTGTCGCGCTCCGTCATCGACCTCGGGCCAAAACCTTCGGGGGATGTCCCACCTCGGATCGGAAGCCGGGATGAACCTCCCGAGGAATGCTGCAGCGTTACCGTTTGTCGCGAGCGATGAATCGAAAGGCTCACCGCCTTTGAGAACGAGGGGGAGGGTGGGAG
>NZ_VRVD01000111.1:0-10503 GCF_008040015.1 Methylobacterium sp. WL18
CTCGAACACGTCGAGCATGCGCCGGCCTGACCCGGACGGTGCCGCGGCTCTCGGCCGTGGTGGCCGGCAGCCGGCGCATGCTCGACGTGTTCGAGACCACCCTGGACAGCGGCCGGGTCGGGATCGCCATCGACGTCTCAGAGCTGGAGAGCGTCCGCGCCGACCTGCAACGCCAGATGAACGCGAACGTCCGCACCCTGGACCAGTTGCCGACCGCGGTGGCGATGTTCGACGTCTCGCAGCGGCTGATCTTCCACAACGCCGCCTACCGCCAGCTCTGGGACCTCGACCAGGCCTTCCTCGACAGCCGCCCCTCCGACGGCGAGATCCTCGACCATCTCCGGGCCGAGCGGAAGCTGGAGGAGCAGGCGGATTTCCGCGGCTGGAAGCAGGGGGTGCTCGCCGCCTACCGGGCCGCCGAGGCCAACCAGAGCTGGTGGTACCTGCCCGACGGACGAACGCTCCGCGTCGTGGCCGACCCCAACCCGCAGGGCGGCCTGACCTACCTGTTCGACGACGTTTCCGACAGCCTGAACGCCGAGACGCGCTACATTGCCCTGCGCCGCCTCCAGGCCGAGACCCTCGACACCCTGGCCGAGCCGGTGGCGGTGTTCGGCGCCGACGGGCGGATGACGCTCGCCAACCGGGCGTTCTGCACGGTCTGGCGCCTCGATCCGGCGACCGTCGAGGAGCGGCCGCATGTCGATGCCGTCATCGCCGCCTGCCGGTCGCTGGCACCGGCCGAGGAGCCGTGGCTCGACATTCGCGACGCGGTGGTCGGCCTCGAATCGCGCACCGCCCAGTCCTGCCGCCTGGAGGTGGTGGACGGCACGGTCCTCGACTGCGCCGCGCAGCCGCTGCCCGAGGGCGCGACCCTGCTGACCCTGATCGACGTCACCGCGAGCGTGAACGTCGAGCGGGCGCTGACCGAGAAGAACGATGCGCTCGAGAAGGCCGCGCAGCTGCGCGACACCTTCGTGCACCACGTCTCCTACGAACTGCGCTCGCCGCTCACCAACATCATCGGCTTCACGCAGCTGCTCGGGGACGAGACGGTCGGGGCGCTCAACGACCGCCAGCGCGAATATTCCGACCACATCATGCGCTCGTCGGCGGCGCTGCTGGTGATCATCAACGACATCCTCGACCTCGCCTCGATCGATGCCGGCTCGCTGGAGCTTCAGCGGGAGGAGGTCGACGTCCAGACCACGATCGAGGCCGCCCTGCGCGGCATCGAGGACCGGCTGGCCGAATCCCACATCACCCTGGCCCTCGACGTGCCCGAGGATATCGGCAGCGTCCACGCGGACGGGAAGCGCATCCGCCAGATCCTGTTCAACCTGCTCTCCAACGCCGTCGGCTTCTCGGATGCCGGGCAGCGGGTCGAGGTCCGCGCCCGCCGGGACGCGCAGGAGCTGATCCTGAGCGTGCGCGACCACGGCCGCGGCATGCCGCTGGAGATCGCCGACTCGGTCTTCAACCGCTTCGAGAGCCACACGCTGGGCACCCGCCATCGCGGGGTCGGGCTGGGCCTGTCGATCGTGCGGTCCTTCGTCGAGCTGCATGGCGGGCGGGTCCTCCTGGAGACCGCGCCCGGGGCCGGGACCCAGGTGACCTGCATCTTCCCGCTCTTCCCTTTTGACGGGTCGCATCGCGAGCATCCCGAACTGCGACCCGCCACGCCCCCGACCGTGATCGCCGCGCGCAAGCCGGGCCTGGCGGTCCACTGAGGTCGACGGCGAGCGGGGCGATCCGTTTTCGCGCCGGGCTTGATTAATCCCCCGGCCGGGCTCAGCAGGGCGCATGTCCGAAAAAGATCGTTCCGGCTGGGCCGTCTTCGGTATCGGAGACTTCCGGCTGTTCGGCTCGGCCCGCTTCCTCACGGGCCTCGCGTATCAGATGCAGGCGGTGGCGATCGGCTGGTTCGTCTACGACCTGACCCATTCCGCGTTGGCGCTAGGCCTCGTCGGGCTGGCGGGTTTCCTGCCCGCGGTGCTCTGCGCCCTGATCACCGGCCACGTGGCCGACGCCTATGACCGCCGCCTGGTCGGCGCTGCGGCCTTCGGACTCCAGAGCCTGGCGAGCTTCGGCCTGCTCGCCTACGCGCTGGCCGGCTTCCAGGCGATCTGGCCGATCTACGCCCTGGTGATCGTCGTCGGCACCGCGCGGGCCTTCGCCAACCCCGCCCTGCAGGCCCTTCTGCCGACCTTGGTACCGGGGCCGCAATTCGGCTCGGCCATCGCGTGGAACGCCTCGCTCTGGCAGAGCGCGTCGGTGATGGGCCCGGCGCTCGGCGGCCTGCTCTACGCGCTCGGGCCGTCGGTCGTGTTCGGCGGCGCGGCGGCGAGCTTCGCGCTGGCGAGCGTTCTGACGGGACTGATCCGGTTCCGGCCCGCTGCCGTGACCGAGCGGCCGCCGATCACCTGGGCGGCCCTCTCGGCCGGCATCGCCTACATCCGCTCGCAGCCGGTGGTGCTGGGGGCGATCAGCCTCGACCTGTTCACCGTCCTGCTGGGCGGCGCCACCGCGCTCCTGCCGATCTATGCCGGCGAGGTGCTGCATGTCGGCCCGCTGGGGCTCGGGGCGCTCCGCAGCATGCCGGCCTTCGGCGCGGTCGCCATGGCGGTGATGCTGGCCTACCGGCCCTTGCGCCGTCATGCCGGGATCCGGATGCTCCGGGCCTGCGCGCTGTTCGGTGCGGCCACCGTCGTGTTCGGACTCTCGACTTCGCTGGCACTGTCGATGGCTTGCCTGTTCGTGACCGGCGCCGCCGACATGATCTCGGTCTACGTCCGCCAGACCTTCGTACAGGGCGAGACCCCGGACGCCATGCGCGGCCGGGTCTCGGCGGTGAACACGGTGTTCATCGGCGCCTCGAACGAACTCGGCGAGTTCGAATCGGGCGTGCTCGCCGCCGCGATCGGGGCGGTCCCGGCGGTTGTGGCGGGCGGCGCCGCGACGATCGCGGTCGCGCTGCTCTGGGGCCGGTTTTTCCCCGCCCTGCGGGCGCGGGACCGGCTGCTGGTGAAGGGATAGCGGCCGGCCATTATCCCTTCGAGGCCAGTATCACGATTATAAAGGGATAATGCATTCCCTTTCAACATCTTGCGCCGGACGTGACATGTGCTATCAAACCAAGCCCGTCGAAAAGGGCTTGGAATCGAGCCATGCTGTTCACCGACTTGAATGGCGATCAAGCCCGACAGACGATCGACACGGAGCAGGTCTTCGGGGCCTACGTTGCGGCCCGCACCGAGCTCGATCACCGCTATGCGGGTTCAATGGCTTGGAAGACGGTGGGCTCGCATACGTACCTGTATCGGAAGCGACAGGGCGTCTGGAAATCTCTCGGTGCCCGCTCGTCCGGCACGGAGGAAATCCACCGCGGCTACCATGAAGGCCGCGCGGATCTGCAGGATCGAATCGCAAACCTCTCCGCCCGCATGGACGCGATGGCCCCGGTCAACCGCGCGCTCCGACTCGGGAGAATGCCCATCATCGCGGCCCGTGTCCTGCGCCGCCTGACTGAGACGCGGCTCTACGGTCCCGTCGTCGGGGTCGTCGGTACCAACGCCCTATACGCCTATGAACGCCTCGCAGGCGTTCAGATTGCAGGCCCGCAACTCGCGACGGGCGACATCGATCTGCTGTACGACGCCCGAAAAAGCCTGCGCCTCGTTGCGCCGGAGGCGGTGGCAGGCGGATTGCTGGCCGAACTGCGAAAGGTCGATCGCTCGTTTACGGTCATCGGAAATCCCGGCTTCCGCGCCGTCAACCGAGACGGTTACTTGGTCGATCTGATCATGCCGGCCGGGAAGGATCCGATACGGCCTCCGGTTCGCAATCGCATCGGATCGGCCTCGGATGAATTGCAGGCGGTCGAGATCGAGGGGCTCGCGTGGTTGGTCAACAGCCCGAAGACCGCCGTCACGGCGATCGATGCAAGGGGCTATCCGGTGCAGATGTGGGTCATCGACCCGCGCGCCTTCGCGCTCCACAAGGCATGGCTCTCAACCAGGGGCGACCGCGATCCGCTGAAACGAACGCGCGATGCCGCGCAGGCCGATCTCGTCGCGTCTTTGATTCGGACGCGGCTGCCCCGATTGCCGTTCGACGACCCTGCGCTCAGAGCCCTCCCGCGCGCCCTGCGCGATATGGCCGATACGATCGGCAAGCCACCGGCGCCCGAAGCTGCCGACGCTAAACGGTCGGAGCCCGACTGGTAGCCGGGCTCCATAGTCCCAAACGCCTCAGCGCCCCGCCAGCAGTGGCGACCAGGTCGGGTCGGAGGCGTAGGACGGCGTCGGGACCGGCTGCTCGACCTTGCCGGTGATGTCGACCATGAACAGCTTGCCGCCGCCCTGGCCGCCCGGGTCGCGGAAGAACAGCACGTACTGGCCGTTCGGCGCGAAGGTCGGCCCCTCGTTGTGGTAGCCCTCGGTCAGGACGCGCTCGCCGGTGCCGTCGGGCTTCGACACGCAGATGGCGAAGCCGCCGTTGCGCTGGCGGGTATAGGCGATCAGGTCGCCGCGCGGCGACCAGGCCGGCTGCGAGGCCGAGCCGGTGCCGAAGGTGATGCGGTGCGGGTTCGAGCCGTCCGCGCCCATCACGTAGACCTGCTGCGAGCCGCCGCGGTCCGATTCGAAGGCGATCTGCGAACCGTCCGGAGCGTAGGTCGGCGAGGTGTCGATGGCCATGCCGTTGGTGACGGAGCGCTGGGCCTTCGTGGCGATGTCCATCGTCACGATGTCGGCGTTCCCGCCCTGCTGCACGCTCATCACCAGGCGGCGGCCGTCCGGCGAGAAGCGCGGGCTGGCGCTCATCGAATCGACGTTGCCGAGCGCCTGCCGGGCGCCGGTCTCCAGGTTGATCACCTGGACGCGCGGCTGGTGCCCGGTGGCCTGGGACATGAACGCGATGTCCTGCGTGGCCGGCGAGTAGCGCGGCGCGACGATCGACGTCTCGCCGCTGGTGATCGCCCTGACGTTGGCGCCGTCCTGGTCCATCACCATCAGGCGCTTGCGCCGGTTCTCCTTGGGGCCGCTCTCGTCCACGAAGGCGATGCGGCTGTCGAACCAGGGGCCGAGGCCGGTGATCTTGGTGTAGACCGCGTCCGAGATCAGGTGGCCGGTGCGCCGGGCGTTGGCGGTGTCGGTGCCGTATTGCTGGCCGGTCATCTGCTGGCCCGAGGTCACGTCCCAGAGACGGAACTCGACCTTGAGCTTGCCCGAGGCGTCCCGCGAGACGCGGCCCGTCACGAGACCCTGCACGCCGGTGGCGCGCCATTTCTCGAAGTTCGGTGCGGCGTCGAAATTCGGCTGCTCGGGGAATCGGGCGTGGTCGAGGGGCGTGAAGTAGCCGGAGCGGCGCAGGTTGTTGGTCACCACGCCGGAGACGAGGCCGCCGAGGCTCGGGTCGCCGCCGAAATCCGCGATGGCGATCGGCAAGGGCTGGAAGTTGCCGCCGCCGATACGCAGCTGCAGCTGCGCCTGGGCCGGGGCCGCGAAGCCGACGGCGACCGTCAGCAGCGCGAGAAACGCGACGATGGGCGCGATCAGGCGCGCGGCTGAGGGCGCCGGAAGGCGCCCGGCGGAGGAAGTGCTGTGCATGGGTCGGATCCGAAGTGGCGATCAGACGGGGAGGCGGGTGACGGCAGGCGGCGCGGGTGGCGATATCAGGTCGCCGTGAATTCGAACTCCGCGTTGATGGCCTTCCAGTCGTTGTAGTACGGCGCGTAGGTGGCCGGAATGTTATACGGCGCACAGCGGCGCACCGCCCGGAGCGCGGCCTGCGCGATCGACTGGTCCACCCCGCTGGAACCGCCCCGCATGATCCGCGGCTCGGTGCTGAGCGAGCCGTTCGGGTTCAGCCGGATGTCGAGCACCGGCAGCACCACCCCCTGGGCGGCGCCCGGAGGCGCGGAGTAGCAGCGCTCGATCTGCTGCTGCAGCAGGCCGACCAGCGCGTCGCGCAGGGATGGCGACAGGCGCTGCGCGGTGCCGGTCGCCGCGCCCAGGGCCGCGACCTTCTGCACCGTATGGCCGGTCGCGCCGGTGGATTGCGACGGCGCCTTCGAGGCCAGCACCGAGCGGATGTCGCCGGCGTTGAACTTGTCGGCGAGCTCGGCCTGCTTGCGCGCCTTGGCCTCGCCGTCGGCCTTGGCCTTCGCGTCCGCCATCGCCTTGGATTTCGCCTTGGCGGCGGCCTCGGCCTTGGCGGCGGCTTCCGCCTTCTCGTGCGCGGCCTTGGCCTCGGCCATCTCCTTCTGGCGCTCGGCTTCCGCCTCGGCCTTGGCCTCGGCAGCCTTCCGGGCGGCTTCCCGGGCAGCCTCGGCCTTGGCGGCATCCGCCTTGGCCTTGGCCTCCGCCTTCGCGGCGGCGGCCTTCGCGGCGGCAGCCGCGGCTTCCGCCTCCTGCCGCTCGATGAGCTTGTCGAGCTGCTCGCGCTTCTCGGCATCGGCCTTGGCGGCCGCCTTCGCCTCGGCCTTGGCCGCCGCGGCCTTCTCGGCGGCGGCAGCCTTGTCGGCCGCAGCCTTCTCCGCGGCTTTCTCCGCGGCCTTCTCAGCCGCCTTGGCGGCAGACTTCTCGGCCTCGCGCTTCTCCTCGGCGGCCTTGGCGGCTTTCGCCACCTCCTGCGGATCCGGCTCGGCGCGCAGGGGCATCTCGTCCGCGTTGGCGAGCTTCATCTCGGCCGTGCGCTTGGGCGCGGTCGGCGCGTCGGTCTTGGCGTTCTCGGGCTCGCGATCCTCGACCTTCTCGGCCTGGCGGTCGGCCCGCGGCTGGGCGTTCGGCATCGGCTTGTCGGCCTGCCGCTCGCCCTTGGTGATCTCGGAGAACTGGTTCTCGGTGATCACCTCGACGGGCACGCCCTCCTGCGTCTCGGGCAGGGCCGGGGCCGCCACGCTGAACAGCGCGAAGGCCAGCAGCGCCACGTGGGTGCCGGCGGAGATCCAGACACCCGGTTCCTTGCGGTCGAAGTGGAACTCCACGGTCCGGACCCTACTGATGCTCTGGCTCGGTCACGAGGGCGACCTTCTTGAAGCCGCCGCCGGTCACGATCGCCATCACCTGGGCGACGCGGCCGTAATCGACCCGCTTGTCGCCGCGAACGAACACACGCTCCTCGGTGCCGGTCTTGGCGGTCTCGAGCAGCTTCGGGATGATCGTGTCGTCGGTCAGCTCGTCCTCACCGAGGAAGACCTGGCCGGTCTGCCGGATCGAGATCGTCACCGGCTTCACGTCGGAATTGAGCGGCGAGGCCTTCGATTGGGGCAGATCGAGGGGCACGCCCACCGTCATCATCGGCGCCGCGACCATGAAGATGATCAGCAGCACCAGGACGACGTCGATGAACGGCGTCATATTGATCTCGTTGATCGGCCCGCCGCGCCGGCCCCTGCGCCGCCGCCGCTTGCCGCCGTGGGATGCGCCCGCCGCCATGCTCATGGATCAATCTCCTGGATCGGCCCGGTCAGGCGGCGAGCGAGAGGCGCTCGTCGATCTGGCGCGAAAGGATCGCGGAGAACTCGTCGGCGAAACCCTCCAGCCGCGATTGCGACTTCGAGACCTCGGCCTGGAGCTTGTTGTAGGCGAGCACCGCCGGGATCGCGGCGAACAGGCCGATCGCGGTGGCGAACAGCGCCTCGGCGATGCCGGGGGCGACGACGGCCAGCGAGGTGTTCTTGGAGGCCGCGATCGAGGTGAACGCGGTCATGATGCCCCAGACGGTACCGAACAGGCCGATATACGGGCCGGCCGAGCCGATCGAGGCCAGGAACAGCAGGCGCGATTCGAGCCGCTCGACCTCGCGCTGGATGGTGACGTCGAGCTGCTTCTCGATGCGCTGGGACAGGGACTGCACCTGACGGCCCGAGCCCTCGAACGAGCGCTTCCACTCGCGCATGGCGGCCACGAACACCGCCGCCAGCCCGGTGGCCGGGCGGTCGTTGAACGAGCGGAACAGCTCCTCCAGGGAGCGGCCGGACCAGAACGCGTCCTCGAACGCGTCCATCTCGGCCTTGGTGCGCCGGAACAGCAGCGTCTTGTCGACGATGATCGTCCAGCACCAGATCGAAGCGCCGAGCAGCCCCACCATCACGATCTTCACAACGAAGTGGGCCTGCAGGAACAGCCCGAGCAGCGTCATGTCGGCGACAGGCGCGGCCTGCATCGCGTCGGCTGGGTTCATCCGTCGAGGTCTCCTGCTCCGGATCGCGATGCGCTGGGCGAGGCCCGCGTCCGCCGGATCCGTGAGCGATATCAATGCTATCGTCCGCGAATCTGTCGAAAGTAAGGGCCGTCTTCACCCCGTAATCGGGCGGCATCGCACCGACTTCGTTAAGGGCGCGACAGGGTTAAGGATCGGTTTCGATCGGGGCGATCCTAGGGCATTCCAGGACATTGGCCGCGGTATGGGTCGCGTGGCGCCCGGCCGAGACTGGACCTCGCGAAACCGGGCCCGTTATTCTCATCCCTACGGCGAACCCGTCGCCGCGAGCCTCAGTCCAGGACGTGTCATGACCCTGCCCGTTCCGAGCCTCCACGGCCTGCTGCCCGCCGAGCCGGCCCGATTCCTCGGCTGGTCCTGCATCGCCGACCCGACCATCGCCGGAGCCCTGGCGCGCTCCGGCTTCGACGCCGTGCTCCTCGACCAGCAGCACGGCGCGCACGATTACCACTCCTGTTGTGCGGCGATCACCGAGGTGGCGCTGGCCGGCAAGCCGAGCCTGGTGCGGATCCCGGTCGGCGACTTCGCCATGGCGTCGCGGATGCTGGATGCCGGCGCCGCCGGTATCGTCGCGCCGATGATCAACAGCGTGGCGGACGCGCAGGCGCTGGCGGCCGCCACCAAATATCCGCCGGTCGGCCAGCGGAGCTGGGGGCCGGACCGCGCCATGTGGATGTCGGGCCAGAGCGACGCGACCGAGTTTCTCGCCGGCGCCAACGCCCGGGCGCTGACCATCGCCATGTGCGAGACCGCGGAGGCGATCGACGCGCTGGAGCCGATCCTGGCCCTGCCGGGCATCGACGGCATCCTGGTCGGCCCGGCCGACTTGTCGATCGCCCTGTCCAAGGGAAAGGCCATCGACCCGGCCGGCGCAGCGGTCACGGCCGCCCTCGGCGAGATCGTGCGCAAGACCCGGGCTGCCGGCAAATTGCCCTGCGCCTTCTCGCCGTCGCCCCTGCGGGCCCGGGAGATGGTCGCGATGGGCTTCCAGCTGGTCTCGGTCGAGTACGACGCGATGACCATCGTCAACGCCTTCGCCAAGCTGCTGCGCGACGCCGACCCGACGCGGGTCGCCTGACCGGACGCGTCAGGCTTCTCCGGACGGAGCGAGGAGCCGGCGCAGGGCCTCCGGCAGCCGGATGGCGCGGCCGTCGCGCACGCAGGCGACCGTGACGTCGGCGGCGACCAGCAGATCGTCGCCGCGCCGCACCTCCTGGGCGAGCTGCATCGAGGCGCCGCGCAATTGCCGGGTCCGGGTCACGATGGTGAGCTGGTCGTCCATGCGGGCGGGGCGGATGAAGTCGAGCGCCATCCGCCGGACCACGAAGACGAGGCCGCGGGCTTCCCGGTGCAGATCGGATTGGTCGCCCGCCAGACCCCGGAGCAGCTCGGTCCGGCCGCGCTCCAGGAAGCGCAGGTAGCTGGCGTGATAGACGAAACCCGAGAAGTCGGTGTCCTCGTAGTAGACGCGCACGCCCAGGCGATGGGGGGCGTCGTCCGTCGGCGCGCCGGTGGGGGAGGTCTGTGCGCTCATCGAAAATCGTCTACGGCATGTTGCGGCTGCGGGGGAAGCAGCCGTCACGCCTCGCGCCGAGTGTTGGGGGATGAACCGGATACCCCGCCGACACGACGAGGGCCGCCCTGGGGCGGCCCTCGCGTGGTCAGGTCTGGATCGAACGATCAGCCGCCGATGCGGGCGGCCAGGCTCGCCGAGTGGGCGTGCTCGTCGGCGATGTAGGGCAGCGCCTCGCTGGCGAAGCGGCGGCCCTGGGCGCTGTCGCCCGACTTGGCGTAGGCGTCGTAGAGCGCCAGGGTCTGGGCGTCGGACCGGGCCTGCTGGTCGATGTAGGCGCGGTCGAAGGACCGAGCATTCCGAGCCGACTGCAGCTGGGACAGGCGGGCCTGACCGCGCTCGCCGAGGGCGACGCGACGGCCCGGCTCGGTCGGGCTGTTGTCGACGATGCCGACCGCGCCGAGCGCGCCGCCGACGATGCTGGTGCCGAGGTTCGCCGCGATGGTCACCGGGGCCAGAACGAAGCCGACCGGGTTGGTCAGGTCGGTCTTGATGCCCTGGTTGTCGGAAACGACCGTGCCGTTGCGCGACAGCGAGGTGTTCGGCGGCAGGAGGGCCTCGGTGGTGGCCTTGCGCTCGACCAGCACGCGGTTGGCGTAGTTCCGGACGCGCGGGTTGCGCGAACGCTCGAGGGCGATGCGGCTCGCCTCGATGCTGGCGGCGTCCGAGCGCAGCGCCTCGGCGCGGAAGGCGGGGGTCTCGGT
>NZ_VRVD01001120.1:0-816 GCF_008040015.1 Methylobacterium sp. WL18
GAGCCGCGCTCCCGGTCCGCTGCGCCACCCGTCGGCTCCGCGGAAGGACGGGGCCGGCGATCCGGGCTTGGACCAGCCGGCCGCTGGCCCGGCCATCTGGCATGCCAGGCCCCCTCACCCGATCGTGCCGAGGCTATTGGTTCCATAATATATCTTATGCGAACTTTGGATGGGGGTAGCGGGAGGCGTTCCGGGTTTGTCCGATCCAGTCCGAGGCTGGGCCTCACCATCACGGCGGCGGCCCCTGGATCGTGCCGGCTGCCGGTCTTGCGGCTTTGCCTTGCGGCTTGGCCTCGGCCGTCCCGGGACGCGCGTCCTCGAGCTGACGTGCTTGGGCTCCATTCGGCCCCGCCGGGCCTCTGAGCCCGCAGGCCCTGCGCCGCTTCGGTGGCATCGCCGCCGCGGCGAAGCCGCCGCCTGGATGAAGCGGCCCGGCGCGTGCGTCGTCGTGCGGAAGGTCCCGCGGCCGCATCCGTGCGGAACGCCCTGTCCGGGCGAGGGCGGTCCGCATTCCGGCCGGAGGCCCCTCCCCGCGGGCGCGTCATCGCTCCGACCGGGGCCGGGACCCGCTCGGGTTCGAGCATCGTCCCGAAGGATGGGGGCCGGCTTTCGGGTCGGAGGTGACGGTCGCGGGGCCTATCCCGCCCCCGGCCTCGTCGGGAGGTGCGCCGGAAGGCTGGTTCGAGGCGCACTGGCGCGGGCGTCTCAGGATGAGGCGCCTCGGATCGAGGGGCGACCGATCGGGACCGGGCGGGCGCCCGTCGCGGATCGTCGGTTCCGGTGCCCGGCACGATCTGGCCGGGGCGGGCGAGGCGG
>NZ_VRVD01001121.1:0-815 GCF_008040015.1 Methylobacterium sp. WL18
TGGCTCATCGCGGCCAGGAACTCGCTCTTGGCCGCGCGGGCCGACGCCGAGCGGGCGAGCGCGGCCAAGAGCGAGTTCCTGGCCGCGATGAGCCACGAGATCCGCACGCCGCTCAACGGCATCCTGGGTTACGCCGACCTGCTCCTCGACGAGAGCGCGATCCGCGACGAGGACCGGCGGCGGCTGGAACTGATCCACAGTTCCGGGGCGGCCCTCCTCACCGTGGTCAACGACATCCTCGACTTCTCGAAGATCGAGGCCGGCGAGCTGACCCTCGACCCGGTCGGGTTCCCGCTGGCCGCGCTCGTGGACAGCACGGTCTCGATCGTGCGCGGCAGTGCGCTCCGGAGCGGATTGTGGATCGAGGCCGAGATCGACCCGGCGCTTCCGCGCGTCGTGGTCGGCGATCCCGGCCGCCTGCGGCAGGTGCTGCTCAACCTGCTCAACAACGCGGTTAAGTTCACCCCCGAGGGCTCGGTGATCGTGACCGTGCGCCGGGAGGGCGAGGGTATCGCGCCCGAGGGCGGTCCCGGCGACGTGGTCCGGTTCGCCGTCACCGATACCGGGATCGGCATCGCGCCGGCGCAGCAGGAGCGCCTGTTCAAGCGCTTCAGCCAGGTCGACGGCTCGATCAGCCGGCGCTTCGGCGGCACCGGCCTCGGCCTCGCGATCTCGCGGCACCTCGTCACGCTGATGGGCGGCGAGATCGGCATGGACAGCCGGGAGGGGGCGGGCTCGACCTTCTGGTTCCGCCTGGTGCTGCCGCGCAGCAATGAGGCCGTCGACGCGCTCCGCCTCGGGACGGCGCCGTCGCC
>NZ_VRVD01001122.1:0-814 GCF_008040015.1 Methylobacterium sp. WL18
CGCGACGACGGCCGCGGCGATCCCCGGGGCCGGCGCGTAGGCGACGAGGGCCCAGCCGAACACGACGACACCGCAGCCGCCGACGATGAGGGCCGCCCTTCGCGTCCCGTCGGACCGAGGGGCAATCATGGCGGGACGATCATCGCCGAGAATCCCCGACCAGAATCCTCGAACGGCCGCACGGTCGATGCGAGCGCGTCGCGCCGGGAAGTGCCGGCCCAGGAGCACGAGGCCGAGCCAAGCCAAAACCCAAGCCAAAACCCAGGCCGAAAACCACGCCGCGAGCCAGATCTCGTACAGGTGGGCGTCGAGGGCGGCTTCCCCATCGAGGCCGAGCCAGCGCGCGAGCCCGTGCGGGACCGGAAGGTCGGTCCAGAGGAAGACGCGCAGGACCGGGATCGAGAGCAGGCCGACGGCGAGGACGAGGCCGGCCGCCCGGTAGAGGGGCCGCGCCGCGCCCTCCACGGTGCCGACGAGGCCGCCGACGAGGGCCGTGCCGAGCCAGAGTTCGACGGGCCGCAAGGTCGGATCGGTTCCGGGTTCGGCGGGCAGGAGGGGAAACAGCAGGAAGACCGGGGCGAGGCCGAGCGACAGCAGCAATCCGAGGAGCGGAACGTGCAGCAGCCGCAGGACGCGTCGGCGGACCGGATCGCCGGCGTCGGGCCCCCGCTCAGCTGTCCGCATCGCGCGCCCGGTCGAGGGCCTTCAGGACGGCGGGGTCGCCCCGGTAGCGCCGTCGCAGGGTCCACTCGTCCGCCTCGGCGTCGTCGCAGCGCAGGCGCTTCACGGCCGCCACGATGGCCCGGCCGCGCGC
>NZ_VRVD01001123.1:0-812 GCF_008040015.1 Methylobacterium sp. WL18
GCCTCTAGCACCGCCTCCCAGCGCGCGTCGCCCGCAAACGCGCGCAGGCGCTGGATCAGGCGCGACGGCACGGTCGGCGAACCCTCGCGCTTGAGCGCCCGGGTGATCACCGCGTCGCGGCAGCCCAGCGCCTGCACGAAGTCGTGCGCCATCTGGCCGATCCGGCGCTCGGGCGGGTTGAGGCCGACCCGCTCGCGCATCGGTCGGTTGAGGAACGCGTCGGTCAGGGTCCGCACCGGCCAGACGCCCTCGTCGAGCCCGCCGAGCACCACCCGGTCCACCGACAGCAATCGCGCCTCCAGGAGGCCGAGGATGCGCAGGCGCGGATGCGGCGCCTCGCCGGAGCAGCCGACCAGGCGCTCCCGGGCGAGCGATGTGAAGAAGGTCGCGTAGTCGTCGAACCGGCCGGGCATCAGGCCGGGCTCGGCCATCTCCAGATCGTCGAACAGGGCATCGAGGCAGGACAGGGAGCCGTCCTCGGCCTGTTCAGGGACGTCGTGAGGGGCGTCTTGCGGCGTGACTTGCGGGCTGTCCTCCGGGCCGGCGATCAGCCCGTCGCAGGCTGCGCGGTGCAGGGCCGCGGTGGCGACGAGATCGCAGTCGGCGGCGCCGTCCGGGCCTGGGAATTCCGCAAAAACCTGCTCCAGCCGGGCGAGCAGGTCGGCGGCGAGATCCCAGTCGATGTCCTTCAGGCGGCGCTTGGCCCGGGGGCGGCGCTCCAGAGGCCCGACCCGCTCGGCCGCCAGCGCATTCCGCAGCCCGGAAAAACCCGGGGCCGGGACGGGACCGCGCAGCAGCCCGATCTCCAGGGC
>NZ_VRVD01001124.1:0-810 GCF_008040015.1 Methylobacterium sp. WL18
CGCAGGCGGCCCTCCTGCGCGGGCGCGAAGGCCGGCAGGGCGTGCGCCTCCACGAGGTGGTGGATCAGCGCCGTGGTGAACACGGTCTTGCCCGAGCGCGCGAGCCCGGTGACCCCGAGCCGCAAGGTCGGCTGGATCAGCAGGTCGTGCGAGGCTTCGGCGAAGGCTTTGACGGCCGAGCCGGCGCGTGCGGCAAGGTCGGTCAGGGGCACGGGCGGGCTCGTCGTCTGGGAAAAGAGGCGGGGCACAGGTGGCGCGGTTCGGCCCGAACCGCAAGGCTTGCCCCGGGACCGGGTTTCCAAAGGGCTCAGCCCTTTGGCGGGGTTCGGGGACGGAGCCCCTGAGAGACCCGGGCACTGCCCCGGACCCGCAAAAGGTCGAAGACCTTTTGAAACCATGACTTTACGGGGTGGGCTTCAGGCGCGCGATGGCGGCCTCGACGAGGTCCGGGCTGGCCCGGAGCGTGCCGAGTTCCACCGCCGACATGGCGAGCATCACCGGCGCCAGATTCGGTCGCGGCGCGCCGTCCGGCCCGAATAGGTCGAGGTCGTCGGTCGGCTTCAGCCCGACGCTGCCGCTGATCTTCGCGGCATAGGCCTGGATCCGGACCTCGTCGCCCGTGCAGAGCGGGGCCGGCAGACGCAGGTCGAGGAAGGGCAGTCCGGAGGCGATGGCGGGCAGGAGCGCCGATTCCGCGACCATCCGGTCGGGGCTCGGAACCTTGCGGTCGAGGAGCGCGGCCGGATCCGCGGCGCCGCGGGAGAGCGAAGGTGCCGCCGGGGACGCGATGCCGGCGGCGATGTGGGGCAC
>NZ_VRVD01001125.1:0-799 GCF_008040015.1 Methylobacterium sp. WL18
GGCGCCGGCGTCAGGCGCTCGCCCGGCCCGAACAGCAGGCGCGGGGCCGTATCCCCGGCCACGGCCCGGTTCGGGATCAGCCGAGCCAGCTTGGCCTCCAGGGTCTGGGACGCTATGTGCCGCCAGGCCCGGGGGGCGTGCAGCAGCTCGCGCAGGGCCGCCGCGTAGCCGTGCGAGCGCCGGCGGTCGAGGACGCGCCGGTGCTGCCATTTCCGCATCGTGGCGTCGCGATGGGCCCGCAGGGCCTTGCGGGCGTCCGGCATCAGGTCCGGACGGGCCAGCATCGTCTCGTCGAACGCAATGATCGCCGCGAGATCCTCGGTCCGGTGCTGCGCACTCAGCGAATCCGCGCGCTCGATCGCCACGTAGCCGCACGGCGCGGTGACGGAGAACACGGCGCCCGCCGCCAGGGCCTCGACGTAGAGGGCGTAATCCTCCCCGAGGCGCAGTCGCGCGTCGTAGCGCAGGCCGTGGCGCTGCAGGAACGACCGGCGCATGATCGGCTTGAGGAACCCGAGTTCCCGCCGGTGCTCGCCCGCGCGTCCGATGTTGCCGGAGACGAACCCCGCGAGCGACAGCGCTTTCGGCTGGCCGGGCCCGGTCACGAGGCTCCCGGCCGCGGCCGCCGCGCTCCCCCGGACCAGGATGATGTCGTCGGCGATCAAGTCCCAGCTGCGGGGGGCCGACAGCAGGCGGCCCAGGCGCCCGTCGAGGAAAGTGTCGTCGGCATCGAGGACGCAGAGCAGCCGCGCGGTCGCGACCGCCAGCGCCGCGTTGCGGGCGGCGGCCGGTCCGGCGT
>NZ_VRVD01001126.1:0-799 GCF_008040015.1 Methylobacterium sp. WL18
GTTCCGGCTCGCCGGCCTCGCGCTCGCCGGCGATCGCCGTCAGGAGGACGGCCCGCTGGCGCCGGGCGGTCGGCTTGTCGATCAGGCCGAGGGAGGAGCGCCGCTCGATGGTCTCCAGGGCCGAGCCCCAATCGCCGTCGGCGGATTGCGCCTCCAGCATCGCCTCGTTGGCCCAGGTCACGCTCGGGGCGAGGCGGGCTGCCTCCACCGCGTAGGCGCGGGCGGCTGTCTCGTCCTCGCGGCGGCGCGCCTCCACGAACAGGCCGCGCAGGCCGAGCACCCGGGTCTCGGGGTCGTCGACCATGCGCTGGAAGGCGCTCTCGGCGGCGTCGCGGTCACCGGAGATCTGTGCCGCCTGGGCCTTGAGCAGGAGGGTCAGCGCCTCGGGCAGGCCGATCACGCCGCGCACGATCGCCCAGAGCAGGCCCAGGACGATGGCCGCGGCGATCACGCCGACCAGGGCGACCGCGAGGCTGGTGCCGATCTGGTAGCCGTTCCAGACGACGGTGACGGTGCCGGGCCGGTCGGCGATCCAGACCGCCCCGAAGGCGGCGAGTGCGAGCAGGGCCAGGAAGGCGAGGGCGCGCCACATGGGGTCAGTGTCTCCTGTCGGCGGCCGCCGGGCGGCCACCGCTGGGTGCGGGAGAGGCGGGGCGCCTGGGCGCCCGACCGGAGAAGATGCAGCCGCGCGACGCGCGGGTCGACGCCGTCACTGTCTAGCGGCCGGACGCCGCCGGGGCGGCACCGGAGGCCGCATCCGTCGGCAGGGCCTTGAAGGCGCCGGCGAGCAGGGCCCGAA
>NZ_VRVD01001127.1:0-797 GCF_008040015.1 Methylobacterium sp. WL18
CCCCTCGACAGCCTGCTCGCCTCCTTCGGCGACCACCGCCCCTCCACCGAGCCGGTGATCGGCATCGGCGACATGGTCTCGGTCTCGGTCTGGGAGGCCGGCTCCGGCGGCCTGTTCTCCGGACCCCTGGTCGCCGACCGCTTCTCCGCCGGCTCCAAGTCCGCCCTGATCCCCGAGCAGCCGGTCGGCCGCGACGGCGCGATCTCGGTGCCCTATGCCGGGCGCATCAAGGTCGCCGGCCGCCGGCCCCAGGACGTCCAGGGCCTGATCGAGAACGAACTCGCCGGCAAGGCGATCCAGCCGCAGGTGCTGGTCTCGGTCACCCGGCCGATCAGCCAGGCGGTCACCGTCACCGGCGAGGGCGCCGCCGGCGCGCGCCTGCCGCTCTCGGGCCACGGCGACCGCATCCTCGACGTCATCGCGTCGGCCGGCGGCAACCGCTCGCCGGTCTCGGAGACCTTCGTGCGCCTGTCGCGCGGGCCGGTCACCGCCACGGTGCCGCTGACCACCGTGGTGTCGAACCCCAAGGAGAACATCTACCTGCGGCCCAACGACGTGCTCACCCTGGTGCGCGATCCGCAGACCTTCCTGGCGGTGGGCGCGCTCGGCCAGGCCACGGAACTGCCGTTCCAGGCCGACGGCATCACGCTCGCTCAGGCGCTCGCCAAGGCGCGCGGCCTGTCGGACTTCGCCGCCGACCCGGCCGGCACCTTCATCTTCCGGTTCGAGCCCGCCAGCGTGGTGCGCCGGCTCAACCCGGCCACCAAGCTCACCGGCACGCCGCTGGTGCCGGTGGT
>NZ_VRVD01001128.1:0-797 GCF_008040015.1 Methylobacterium sp. WL18
ACCTGGGTCAGCCCGCTCTCGGCCGCCAGCGCGATCAGGCCGGCCCCGTCGCGCAGGCGGGAGCCGTAATCGGCCCGGTACACGCCCGTATCCCGCTGGGCTCGCAGCGTGGCGAGCGCCGCGTCCATCGCCTTGGCGGCACGACCCCGGTCGCCCAGGAGCGCCAGGGAGGCGGCGAGCTGCGCCCGGCCGAGCCCGGTCGCGAAGGCGTCGAGCTTGGTGTCCACAAGGTAGCGCAGGTCGCCCATCACCGGCCGGCCGTTGCGGGCCAGCACGTAGGCGGCGTAGGCGAGGTCGGCGCCGCCGTCCCGCACCTCCGTGGCGTTCGCGACGGTGTTGCGCAGGCGGTCCAGCGCCTGGGTGAAGGCCCCCTGGGGCACCGCGAAGCCGCGCTCCCGGGCGCGGGTGAGGAAGTCGGTCACGTAGGCGGCCAGCCAGACGTCGCCCGACCCTTGCGCCGACCACAGGCCGAAATCCCCGCTCGCATCCTGGCGGGCGAGCAGCCGCTCGATCGACTCGCGCACCCGGTCGCCGACGTTCGCGTCGAGGGCCAGCTTGTCGAGCCCGGCCAGGCGGTTGACGTAGAGCAGCGGCATCGCCCGGCTGACGATCTGCTCGGAACAGCCGTAGGGATAGCGGTCGAGCGCCTGGAGCAGCGCTGGCACGTCGAGGCCCGGGAGCGCCGAGGCCGAGAGCGTGACGCTGCCGGTTCCGGGCAGCAGGTCGGCCAGCAGGTCGGCGCTCACCGTCAGGCCGGCCCCGGGCGCCAGGTTGCGCACTGACCGGCGCAGCAGCGC
>NZ_VRVD01001129.1:0-796 GCF_008040015.1 Methylobacterium sp. WL18
CGCCCGGACCGCGTGGCGGGCCTGGGCCTCGCCCTTGCCGGTGGTGAAATGCACCAGCGGCGGGCCGTCGTCCGGCCGGGTCATCTTGTCGTAGGCCGCCTCGCGCAGGTCGGCGCCGGCCTCCTCGGCGCGGCTGCGCAGCCAGGGATCGAAATGCTGGCGGTCGACCATGCCGACGAAGCCCTCGCCCACCGGCATGTCCACGGCCTTGCCGCTCGGCGCCACCATCCGGGCGGAGCGGATCTTGGCCACCAGCAGCGAATCGGGGATCGCGAAGTCGCGGATCAGCCGGGGCGGGATCGCGCCGCCGCAGGGCTTGATCCGCCCGGGCTTGTCGAGCAGCAGCACCGCGTGCCCGGCCCGGGCCAGCTCGGTGGCCGCCGTCGCCCCCGCGGGGCCCCCGCCGACCACGACGACGTCGTAGGGGGCGTCATCATTCAACCGAGCCATCGCGTCACCTCGCGCCGAGGATGGGATTGAGCGGGATCGCGCCCCGAGCGGGAGCCCGGACGGGCTCGAGCCGCAGGGCCAGCACCACCGCGACGAGGAACAGCACCCCCTCGGCGGCGAAGACGGCGGCGTAGGCCTGGACCGGCTCGGCCGTGAAGAGCCGCACCAGATCCACGGCGGCGGCCCCCAGGAAACCGCCGGCCCCGAAGGCGACGCCCTGGGCCGCGCCCCAGACGCCCATGCGGGTGCCGCGCTCCCTTGCGTCGCCGCGGCCGGCCAGCGCCATCATCGAGCCGATCGCGGCGACCGCGTAGGCGCCGTTGGCGACCCCCAGCGCGAACACCAC
>NZ_VRVD01000112.1:0-10472 GCF_008040015.1 Methylobacterium sp. WL18
CCGGCGCACCGCCTCGCTGAGGCTCGACGCGCTGCCGTTTCCGGTGCGGGCGCCCTCGCGAAAGCCGCCGGCCCGCGCCACGGTCACGAAGGTGGCCAGGTCTGATAGATCCATCGTCATCGTTCGAGATCCCGCACAGCCCGTGCCGAACATCACCGCTTATCCGGTCAGGCCGTGCCGTCTACATCCGGGGCGCACACAGGAGATTCGCCATGACCGACATCGCGCAGGCCGGCACGTTCGCGCTCGGGGACCGCACCGTGAAACGCCTCGGCTACGGGGCCATGCAACTCGCCGGGCCGGGCGTTTACGGGCCGCCGAGAGACCGCGGGGCGGCCGTCGCGGTGCTGCGCGAGGCTGTGGCCAAGGGGGTCGATCACATCGACACCAGCGACTTCTATGGGCCGCACGTCACCAACCAGATCATCCGCGAGGCGCTCCATCCCTATCCCGACGATCTGGTGATCGTGACCAAGGTCGGCGCCAAGCGCGGGCCGGACGCCTCGTGGAACCCGGCCTTCTCGACGGAGGAACTCACGCAGGCCGTCCACGACAACCTGCGCAATCTCGGCGTCGACGCCCTCGACGTGGTCAACCTGCGCCTGATGTTCGACGCCCACGGCCCCGCGGAGGGCCCGATCGAGGCGCCGCTCACCGTGCTGGCGAACCTGCAGCGCCAGGGGCTGATCCGGCGGATCGGGCTGAGCAACGCGACGCACGCGCAGGTCGCCGAAGGCCGGCGGATCGCCGAGATCGTCTGCGTGCAGAACCAGTACAACCTTGCGCATCGGGCCGACGACGCCCTGATCGACGCGCTGGCCGAGGCCGGCACCGCCTACGTGCCGTTCTTCCCGCTCGGCGGCTTCAGCCCGCTGCAATCCACTGCCCTGTCGGAGGTCGCAGCCGACCTCGGGGCGACGCCCATGCAGGTGGCGCTGGCCTGGCTGCTGCGCCGGGCGCCCAACATCCTGTTGATCCCGGGCACCGGCTCGCTCGGCCACCTGCGCGAGAACCTCGCGGCGGCCGCACTGAGCCTGCCCGAGGACGCGATGGCCACGCTGAACGGGATCGGGGCCGCCTGACCGCCTGAACGCCTACTTGGCCTGGAGGCCGGCCACCATCGGGCAGCCGCCCTCGCTCATCGGCCGGAACGCCTGCTCGGCCGGGATCGTCTCCAGCACCTTGTAGAGGTCCCATTCGCCCTTCGACTCGGAGGGCGCCTTGGCCTCGAACAGGTACATCGGGTGGATCTTGCGCCCGTCCGGCCGGATCGTGCCCTTGCCGAACAGGGGATCGTCGGTGGGCAGTTCCTTCATCTTGGCGACCACGGCGGCGCCGTCCTTGGCCGAGCGCAGGGCCGCCACGGCCTTCAGGTAGTGCAGCATGCTGGCGTAGACGCCGGCCTGGTACGAGGTCGGCTTCCGGCCGGACATGCGCGCGCCGAACCGTTCCGCGAAGGCCCGGGTGCCGTCGTTGAGGTCCCAGTAGAACGAGGCGGTGAATTCGAGGCCCTGGGCGACTTCGAGGCCGAGGGAATGGATGTCGGTGATGGCGATCAGCAGGGCCGCGAGCGTCTGCCCGCCCTGGCGGATGCCGAATTCGTGCGCCTGCTTGATCGCGTTGGCCGCGTCGAGGCCGGCATCGGCGAGGCCGATCACCTGCGCGCCGGAGGCCTGCGCCTGGAGCAGGAACGAGGAGAAATCGGGGTTCGGGAAGGGGGTGCGCACGCCGCCCACGACCGTGCCGCCGTTACCCACCACCACCGCCTTGGTGTCGCGTTCCAGGGCGAGGCCGAAGGCGTAGTCGGCGGTGATGAAGTACCAGGACTTGCCGCCGCGCTTGAGCATCGCCTTGCCGGTGCCGTTGGCGAGCGCGGCGGTGTCGTAGGTCCAGTGGACGGTGTTGGGGGTGCAGGCCGGGCCGGTCAGGTCGGCGGTGCCGCCGCCCGAGTTGATGAAGGCCTTGTTCTTCTCCTTGGTGATCTGCGCCACCGCGAGCGCCACCGAGGAGGTCGGCACGTCGAACACCGCGTCGACCCCGTCGCGGTCGTACCATTGCCGGGTGATCGAGGCGCCGACATCGGGCTTGTTCTGGTGGTCGGCGGCCACGACCTCGACCTTCAGCCCCTGGGTCTCCGGCTTGAAATCCTCCACCGCCATGCGGGCCGCCACCACCGCGCCCTCGCCGGTGGAATCGAAGTAGACCCCCGAGCGGTCGTTCAGCACGCCGATCTTCACCGGCACGAGGTCGGCCGCGAGTGCCGCCCCGGCCCCGAGCGCGCACAGAAGCCCCGTCAGTGCCGCGACGCGGTGGCGGACCGTCATGTCTCACTCCCTGTTTCTTTGATCGCGGCGGCGTTGTTCGCCGCTCGGACGTCGTCCGAATGCAGTCTAGGCGGACCGGATCGGAGCCGATACCGGCCGGTGAGAGGATGCGGGCGATCCGTCAGGGCCTCCCCTCACCCGCGCGGCGCCAGCCCGAAGATCGCCCGCGCCTCGTCGGGCGTGGCCGGTTCGCGGTCGAGATGGGCCAGCAGGCTGACGGCCTTCTCCACCAGGGCGGCGTTGCTGGGGGCGAGCACGCCCCGGGACAGATAGAGGTTGTCCTCCAGCCCGACCCGGACGTTGCCGCCCATCCCGGCGGCCACCGCCAGGATCGGAAACTCCTCCCGGCCGATGCCGAAGGCCGACCAGACCGCGTCCTCGGGCAGCCGAGCTCGCATCGCCACCAGCGCCTCGGCGGTGGCGGGCGCGCCCCAGGGGATGCCGAGGCAGATCTGGAACAGGGGCGGCCGCGCCAGGTGCCCCTCGGCGATCAGGTGCCGGGCCAGCTCGATCTGGCCGAGATCGAACACCTCGATCTCGGGCCTCACCCCGGCCTGGCGGATCTGCGCCGCCATGGCCCGCAGATGCGCGGGGGTGTTGAGGAACAGGTGCTCGCCGAAGTTCATCGTGGCGACGTCGAGGGTGCAGATCTCGGGGCGTAGCGCCGCGACGTGCCGGGTCCGGGTCTCGGGCGACGCGAAGGTGGTGCCGGGGCCGGCCAAAGACGGGTCGGGATCGCCGGGCACGAACCGGCCCCCGACCCCGGTGGTGAGGTTGAGGATCACGGCCTCGTTCTGCTCGCGGATCCGCTCGACCACTTCGCGGTAATGGGCCAGCTCCATGCTGGGCGCGGCGGTCTCGGGATCGCGGACATGGATGTGGACCACCGCGGCCCCGGCGGAGGCGGCCTCCAAGGCGGATCGCGCGATGGCCTTCGGGCTCACCGGCACCGCCGGGTTCTTCTTCGTCGTGTCGAACGAGCCCGTGAGGGCGCAGGTGATGACGGTCGTCCGCGACATTTTTTTCTCCCTGGCCCTGATGCTGACGGGAGGTGGACCGACCCATCAGGTTCTTCGGCAAGCTTTTGAAACGCGGCGCTTTCGCCCTCCCCGCAAGGGCTGCCGGATACACAGGCCTCCGTCGTCGAATGAACTCATGCCGTCGCCCGTGAAGGGCGCGGGTCCCCTCTCCCGTGCGGGAGAGGGACAGGGTGAGGGATATGACCTCTCCGGAAAGACCTGATCCCTCACCCCAACCCTCTCCCGCACGGGAGAGGGGGCGCCTCGAGGCCTCCAGGAGCGATTGCGCCCCGAACCTGTAGACGTCGCTCCGCATAGGGCTCTGAGCCCCGCTATAGCGCCCCGCCATCGACCGTGATCGTCTCGCCGGTGATGTAGGCGGCGCCCGCGGCCAGGAAGAAGATCGTTTCGGCGATGTCCTCGGGCCGGGCCATGCGGCGCAGCATCGTGTGCTGCACGGTGGCGGCCTTGCGCGCCTCCGGCCACGGCTCGGTCCACGGGGTGGCGACGAGGCCGGGGGCGACCGCGTTGACGCGCACGTCCGGGGCGAGCGCTCGGGCGAGGCTGCGGGTCAGGTTGATCAGCCCGGCCTTGCTGGCCGAATATGCGATCGAGGAGCCCCGCCGCCCGAGCCCGGCCACCGAGGCGGTGTTGACGATCGCCCCCCGGTTTTCTTTCAGACCTGCCGCCGCGGCCCGCGAACAGCGGTACGGGCCGATCAGGTTGGTCGCCAGGATCGTGGCCCAAAACTCTTCCGTCATCGCGTCGAGGTCCTCGAAGGCGATCGGCGCGGTGGTGCCGGAGGTCCCGGCATTGTTGACCAGCACGTCGAGGCCGCCGAGCGCCGCGATCCCAGTCGCCACCATCGCCTCGGCCTCGCCGGGCTGGGACACGTCCCCGGGCAGCGCCATCACGGCCAGGCCTTCGGCGGCGAGACGCTCGGCCTCCGCGGGGCCGCGGGGATCGTCGGGCAGGTGGTTCAAGGCCACGCTGGCGCCGTTGCGGGCGAACAGCGTCACCGTGGCCAGCCCGATGCCAGAGGAGGCGCCGGTGACGAGGATGCGCCGTCCGGACAGGTCCGCGCCGATCATGTGCCCTCCATCCGGCCGATCCCGGCCATCGCCTTCTTCAAGGCCAGCAATTTGCGGTCGCGCTCGCGGAACAGGTCCGTGGGCTCGCGCCCGCCCCAGTCGAAATAGCCGCGCCCCGCCATCACCCCGGTCCGGCCCTCGGCGCAGAGGGCGTCCAAGGTCTCCGACCGGGTCCGGGCCGGGGGCGGCGCGTAGCTGCCGTTCGCCAGGGCGCGCCGGGTCAGGTCCAGCCCGGTGAAATCGGCCTTGGCGAGGTGGCCGAGGATCGGGATGCGTAAGCTGAGCCCGTGGATGATCGCGTCGTCGATGTCGCGCGGCTCGGCGATGCCTTCGTCCAGCAGCCGGAACACCTCGGCGCTGATCGCCGACTGGATGCGGTTGGCGACGTAGCCGGGGATGAAGCGCTTGAGCACGATCGGCACCTGGCCGAGGCCGAGTACGAGGTCGCGCATCGCCGCGATCACAGCCGGATCCGTGCCGGGACCCGGGACCACGTCGACGAGGTCGACGATGTAGGGCGGCGTGTACCAGTGCATCACGAGCGCCCGCGCCTGCCGGGCCTGCGGGATCAGCGGGAAGACGTCGAGATAGCTGGTGTTGCTGGCCAGGATCGCGTCACGTGCGCAGAGCCGGTCGAGATCGGAAAACAGCGCCCGCTTGGCCTCCGGGTTCTCGGTGATTGCCTCGATGATCAGGCCGGCCCCCGTCACCGCCGGTTCGAGTTCCACCTCGACCCGGACGGCCTGGGCGAGCCGCGCGGAATCCCACCCCTCCGGGGCGGCGCCCGCCTCCTGCAGGGTCGCCAGCGCCGAGGCCATGAGACCCGGCACCCGGGCGCAGGTCTCCGGATCGGTGTCGGTGATCCGGACGCCGTGGCCGTGGAGCGCCAGCACCAGGGCGATGCCGTGGCCCATCAGGCCGCCGCCGACGATTGCGATCTCCATCATGCCGTCCCCTCAGACCGTCGCGATCGGCGTCGTCGGCGAGCCGACCGCGCCGGGCAGGCGCAGCGGCGGCGCGGTCAGCAGGAAGCGGTTGCGGCCGTGCGCACGCAGCCAGTCCGCGAGCGGCGTCAGGTGCCACAGCTCGCCGAGGTTGACCCCGAGCTTGAACAGGCAGTGCTCGTGGAGCGGCAGCGTCGCACAACAGGCCGGCCCCACCCCGGCCGGGTAGGCCTCCACGGCGTAGTTGTCGGCGATCAGCGCGCACAGCCCCGAGCGCGTGATCCAGTCGAGGAGCCGCGGGTCCCGGCCGTCGAGGCCGGCGCAGAGGTCGTGGACCTGCTTCGGATCGGGCGTGCCGCCCATGGCGATCAGCCGCTCGGCGAAGCCGGTGTGCAGGCAGACCATGTCGCCGGGCTCGATCACGACGCCGTCGGCCTCAAGGATCCCGGCGAGCCGGTCGTAGCCGACCTTGGCCTTGGCGTCGCCGAGATGGGCGCGCAGGTCGATCATCACGGCCCGGCCCTGCATGCCGACTTCGGCCAGGCGTTCGATCCCGAGCCTTTTCGCCCGGGACGGCTGGTCGGCGGCCTCGGGGGTGCTCGGGCCGACGATGTCCCGGCCGCCGCGGAAGCCGTTGTAGAACGTCGGACCCGCGCCGGTGCCGTCCGCATCGAACAGCGAGCCGACATGGGCGAGCGAATCCCACTGTGTCGAGTATTGCAGGTGGATCAGCGCGCGGTCGTCGCAGATCACGTCGGTGGCGCCCGCGACCTCCTCGCAGACCGGGAAGTTCATGTTCGGCCGGCCGTTGGCCCGCCGGGTCGGGGTGATCTGCGGCGGGTGGCGGCGCGGATTGAGGACGTTGCCGCCGGGCAGGTCCAAGGGCAGGCTGAGGCAGAAGGTCAGGCCCTCGCGGACCTCGGCGACGCCCTGGCGGACCTTCTCGGGAGTCAGCAGGTTCAGGCGCCCGAGTTCGTCGTCGGGGCCGAAATCCCCCCAGGTCGAGCCTTCCGGGCGCCGGGTCCAGCGCAGGCTCATGGGTGCGTTACCCGCGCCGACAGCACGGATCGATCCGCCGGAATCCGGGGCCGCGGTCCGGGGCGAACCCCGGCCGCGGCCGAGCGTGCGTTCCTCACCTGTCCGTCGCCCTTCTTCGAGGCCGTCGGGCTCGCGTTTCGCGGAGCCGCCACGAGCCTAGGCCGGTGCGGCGCGAGTCGATACCCCGGGCGGAAAACGACTGGGCCGAAACGTCACCGGCCGGTCCCGATGCGGGCCTTGTGCTCTGGTTTTGCGCGGATAAAGTTCATCCCAAGCCCGCGAATAAAAAATTCGGGCGCTTGGGATGAGGAATCGCCGATGTCCGAGACCGTGCGCGTCGTCGCTCGGCGTGCCCCGATTCGGCGCGCGCTGCCCGCGCTGCTCGCTGCGGGGCTGATCCTGTCGGGACAGGCCCGCGCGGCCGACCCGTTCAAGGTCGGCGTGATCGCCGAGGCGCAGTCGGTGGCCGGCGCCGCGATCCCGAAGGCGGTCCAGCTCGCCGCCGACGAGATCAACGCCCAGGGCGGGGTCGACGGGCGCCAGATCCAGGTCGTGACCTACGACGACAAGAGTTCCGCCTCCGACGCGGTCCGCGCGTTCCAGCGGGCGGTCAGCGAGGACAAGGTCAACCTCGTCATCGCCAGCTACATCTCCGAGGTCGTGCTGGCCCTGATGCCGTGGTCGGCCCGGCTCAAGACCCCGATGATCACGCCGGGGGCCGCCTCCAACGAGATCAGCGTCGCCGTCCACAAGGACTACGCGCGCAACCGCTACACCTTCCACGGCTACCTGACCTCGCACGCCCTGGCGCAGTCGGTCTGCGACTCGGCCAAGGAGGCGCTGGTCGGGCTGCTCAAGGCGAAATCCGCCGCGATCATGAGCGAGGACGCGGCCTGGACCCGTCCGCTGGACGCGGCCTACGAGGAATGCCTGCCCAAGTCCGGGCTCAAGGTGGTGGAGCACGTCCGGTTCTCGCCGGATACGGGCGACTTCACCCCGATCTACAACAAGATCGAGGCGGCCAAGCCTGACCTGATCGTCACCGGCATCGCCCATGTCGGCGTGCAGCCCACCGTGCAGTGGCAGAACCAGCAGGTGCCGATCGCCATGACCGGGATCAGCGGCCAGGCGACCTCCTCGACCTTCTGGGCCAACACCAACGGCGGCACGCAGGGCGTGCTGTTCGACGCCATCGCGGTCCCCGGCGTGGCGATGACCGAGAAGACGAACGCCTTCACGGACGCCTATATCAAGCGCTTCGGCGGCGCCCCGTCCTATGCCGGCTACATGGCCTACGACGCCATGCATTACGCGGCGGACGCGGTGAAGCGCGCCGGCTCCACCGAGGCCGACAAGGTGGTCGACGCCCTGGAGAAGACCGACTGGCTCGGCACGGTCGGGCGCATCCAGTTCTACGGCAAGGACGAGACCTTCACCCACTCGATCAAGTACGGGCGGGGCTTCGTCACCGGGCTGCTGGCCCAGTGGCAGAGCGGCAAGCAGGTCGCGATCTGGCCGACAGAGGTGGCCAACGGGACATTGATCCTGCCACCCGCTGTGAAGCCGGCGGTCCAGTAATCGCGACGCGAGAATCCCAAAACAATGATCGGGCTCCAGATCCTCGTCGACGGCTTCGCGATCTCGGCGCTCTACGCGCTCGGCGCGATGGGCTTCACCCTGATCTTCGGCGTCTCCGGCGTGCTCAACCTCTCGCACGGCGCGCTGAT
Organism: Methylobacterium sp. WL18; assembly: GCF_008040015.1. NCBI lineage: Bacteria > Pseudomonadati > Pseudomonadota > Alphaproteobacteria > Hyphomicrobiales > Methylobacteriaceae > Methylobacterium > Methylobacterium sp. WL18. The sequence continues at coordinate 8,144 of NZ_VRVD01000112.1, forward strand.
GGTGATGGCCGCAGTCGCGGCCTGGGCGGTCTCGTCGCAGTTCGGCCTCGGCTCCTACGCGGGCGCCGGGCTCGGCATCCTGTGCGGGCTGGCCGCTTCCCTGGTGACCTACTTCGCCATCGTCGCGCCGATCGAGCGCAGCAGGGCGATCCCCCGGGAAGAAAAAGAAATCTTCGTCCTCACCGGCACCCTGCTCTGGGGCATCATGATCCAGGAGCTGGTCGCCTACTTCTTCACCGACAACCCGAAGACCGTGCTGCCGATCGTCGAGGGCGTGATCGAGATTGCCGGAGTGCGCACGCCGAAGAACGAGATCTTCACCGCGGTGATCTGCTGGATCGTGATCGGCCTGCTGTGGCTGTTCGTGAACAAGGCGCGGGCCGGCAAGGTCCTGCTCGCCGCCTCCATGAACCCCCGCGGGGTCACGCTGCTCGGCCACGACATGGGCAGGATCTACGTCGCGGTCTGGGCGATCTACGGGCTGCTCGCCGGGATCGCCGGGGTGCTGCTCGGGATGTTCCTTGGGGTGTCGTCCTACTCGGTGGGACCGCTCACCGCGAGCGCCTTCTCGATCGTGGTGCTGGGGGGCTTGGGCAGCGTCACCGGCTCGCTGATCGCGGCGTATGTGGTCGGCTATCTCGAGACCGCCACCGCCTACCTGATCTCCCCGGCCTACCGGGTGATCCCGGCGCTGCTGCTGCTGGTGGCCGTCATGTACCTGCGTCCGCAGGGCCTGCTGGGGCGGCGGTGATGGTTTTTTTGGGACTTTTCCGCCGGTCAACGGGGGAGGCGCGAAACCTCCGCGGCTCTCCCTCCCCCCTCTGCGGGGGAGGGTGGCCCCCGATGGGGGTCGGGAGAGGGGCAGCGCGACGCTGCAGGATGGATCGGGCGTCACGACCTCTTCGGACACCGCGCTCCCCTCTCCCGACCCGGCCTGACGGCCGGCCCACCGTCCCCCGCAGAGGGGGGAGGGCAACGTGCGGAGGATGGACCCACTCATGAAGCTCCTCACCGCTCCGGGCTTCTGGGTCGCGCTGCTGGCGCTGGTCCTGGCCGCGTTCCTGCCCTGGTGGGTCTCGGGCTACATCCTCGGGCTCCTCACCATCGCGTATTATTTCGGCGTCTTCGCCATGGCCTGGGACCTGCTCTTCGGCTTCGCCGGGGAGGTGAATTTCGGCCCGACCTTCCTGGTCGGGCTCGGAGCCTACGGGGCCGGCATCCTCAACAACCGCTACGAGCTGCCGATCCCCTACTGCCTGGCGGCCGGGACCGTGCTGGCGGTGGTCGGCGGGCTCGCCCTGGCGCTGCCGGCCCTGAAGGTGCGGGGGCCGTATTTCGGGCTGATCACCCTGGTGGCGGTGCTGCTCCTGCAGAACATGATCGTGGTGTTCTCCGGGATCACCGGCGGCGAGATCGGGCTCACGGTGCCGGACGTGATCTCCATCGACGCCGACACCAATTACTGGATCGCGCTGGGCTTCATGGCGTTTGCCGGGCTGGTCCTCACCGCCATCGCCCGCTCGCCCGTGGGGCTGATCCTGCAGGCCGCCGGCCAGGACCCGATCGTAACCGGGGCGCTCGGCTTCAACGTCGCCAAGCACAAGCTCGCGGCCTTCGCGGTCAGCGCCGCCTTCTCGGGCCTCGCGGGCGGGCTGGTGGTCTTCTACATGGGCACCGCCTCGGTCGGCACGCTGATCGACACCGCGGTGGGCGTGCAGGTGATCATCGCGGCGGTGCTCGGCGGCCGGCGGACCATCGTGGGCGCCGCGCTCGGGGCGGTGTTCCTGATCGCCGCCGGCGAATTGCTGCGCCCGCTCGGGCCGCTCTCGACCTTCGTGGTCTCGGCGGTGGCCCTGCTGGTCATCCTGTTCGTGCCCTCGGGGCTGCTGGGCCTCGCATCCGTCCGGAGAGCGCGATGACCGTCGCCGTCAAGCCAGCGCTGCGCGCCGCTTCCCTCGCCGAGCCCTGCCTCACGGTGCGCGGCCTGACCAAGCGGTTCGGCGGCCTCGTCGCCGTCAAGGACATCGACCTCGACCTGCGCCCCGGGGAGATCCTGGGACTGATCGGGCCGAACGGCTCGGGCAAGTCCACCGTGATGAAGCTGATCATGGGGCTGGAGCGGCCCACCGCCGGCTCGATCCGCCTCGACGGCGCCGAGATCGGCGGGATGCCGGCCCACCGGGTCGCCCGCCAGGGCATCGGCCTCGTGTTCCAGCACGCGCGGCCGCTCCAGCGGCAGACCGTGCTGGAGAACATCAGCCTCGCGCTGCTGCCCGACAGCCTGATCCGCCTGGCCGCGGATCCGCACGTCGCGCGCCGCGCAAGAGAG